>NZ_JANGCA010000122.1:0-3587 GCF_024463855.1 Clostridium sp. DFI.1.208
TGATTTATCCCCATAATTATCTCGACTCCTTTCTTTTAGTATATCAAAAAAGACCCCGTAAAACGAGGTGCCAGATTGACCCTTTAGTAGTCTTTTTCTGGTGTCCGTTTTACAGGGTACATTTTAAGGGAAACGGGTTGCATTTGTTTGTCAGATATAATGCTCTTACAAGGAATACAGATTGCATTTGCTCATCAGGAATTATATAAATGAAGAATTCCGTTATCGTTTAGATTCTGAAGAATCAGGATGAGAATCGGAAGAATGAAAATGCCCAGAAAGCCAAACAGCTTGGCTCCCAGATACATGCACAAAAGCATGAGCAGAGGATGCAACCCAATCTGCTTCCCGACGATTTTCGGCTCGATGATGTTGCGTATCACGGTGATGACAAGATACAGAATGAGAAGTCCCACACAGGTTTTCATCTGCTTGTTCAAAAAACAGATCAGAATCCAGGGAATCATGATTCCACCGGTTCCAAGTACCGGCAGCACATCGAATATGGCAATCAGAAAGGCGATGACGAGTGCATTTTCAATTCCCAGGATATGCAGGCCGATGGTCAGCTCGAAAAAGGTCAGCAGCATGATCTTACCATAAGCGATCGCGAAGCGGGCAATGGTGTCGGTGAAATAGTGTCGGGCAGTAAAGACGATCTGAGCACCTTTGTCCGGAAGCTGCCGAATAAAAAAGGAAATAATGCGTTGATAATCGGCATTAAAGAAAAACGAAGATATAATGGCGAAAAAGAACGCGATGACCAGATTTGGCAGAGAGGACGCAAACCCGGTGAACATGGATACCAGATGTTTGGATAGTGAGGATATGATGCTATATAAAGAATTTTGCAGTCCGTCCAGAAAGGATTGCAGGGCTTGTGCACTCGTGATATCCACCTCTTTCCAGGCACTTTCCACATTCCCCAGAGTATCGTTGAGAAACGGCTCCAAATTTTGCTGATACAGCCTTGGAATGTCCTCTACAAAATCCTTCAGGAACGCAAAGCCCTTCATAAACAGCAGCGTCACAAAGGCGCCGATGGTCGCATAAAAGAGCAGAATCACAAGCGAAGACCAAAGACGTTCATGACCACCGCTCAGCGCAGTCAGCTTTTTGATCAGTGGCCGGAGCATGAAGGCAATCAGAAAGCCAATCAGAAACGGCATGATGGCATACATCACATAGCGAAGAAACAAATACAGCAGTGTAAGAATAATGCAGATGTAAACAAAACGGATGATAAAGGCTCTTTGTTTTTCAGTGTTCATCCTAATCCCTCCTTTGCGCTCACTTTGAGAGTCGCATGTAGTTTTTTATAATATATGAAGCCCATTGTCAGTCGTTTATCCGTGGTAAGGCAGCTGCGCTTATCCGGGAGGAAAATGTAAAAAGTGGTCCTTTCAATTTTTCAGCAAAGCCCCTTTAGCATGAAAGCATGTTGCGTAGTATACAGATGCTGTAAATACAGTATAGAAAAAAAGAACGGAGAAGTCTGCAAATTCCTGTCATATACTCAGGAATACGGACACAGCTTTTTACTTCCCGTCCTCTTTTTTTCTGCGTTCATTGATAATGGAAAACAGCCGTTCTGCATTGATCCGTGAGATTGCCTCGATTCTTGTCGGAAATGCCTTTTGTAATCGAATATGGGTGCGTTTTCGTCTGTCATGAAAGGATGTGATACGTTGCCGCAGCCTTTCGATACGCTCCAACAGAATCTCATCCGCATTGGTGGAGTCCAGAACCCGTGCAACCGCATCACTTAAACTCTCCTGAAGCGGAAAGATACTGGCATTTGCAAAATCCTGCCGCAGCTCGCGGATGCTTTCCTCGATTTCCTGAAAATCCTTGTTCTTGCGCAGCAGTGCAAGGGCAGTGGTAAACAGGTCATAGCCAAACCCGAGAAGAGCAGCTGTACATAGCATGCTTTGAACGCCGGGAGAAAACAGATTCACAAGCTCTCTAATTGCCGGGTGGACAAGATAATAGACAACCAGTACCATACAGCCAAACAGCAGAGAATTTTTCAGGCAGACACGGCCATTGATGTTGAAGGGATAGGTGGAGTAATCCCACCACTTTGTATGAAAGAGAACCTCCATCCCCCAGCTGGTAACATACTCCAATGCACTTGTTACGACAATGCCCATAAGGAACATGAGGGGAATGCTGTAGCCGAACGGATCAAGTATATGCAGCACCGCCAGAGCTCCGCATCCATAGATGGGGCAGTAAGGCCCGGCGAGAAATCCGCGGTTGATGAATGTATGTGCAGGGATGCTACAGTAGATGCATTCGCAGAGCCAGCCGAAAAAGCTGTACAGGAAGAAATATAAGATAAGCTCCATACTACCTTCTTAAAACTCCTGATACAGACGATGATCTCCGAAGTCTCGTATCGTCATACGGGCATCGCTGTACTTGCGTTTTTCCTTATCATTCACTACGATGACATCAATCCCTGCATTGCGCGCTGCCATAACACCGTTTTCAGTGTCTTCAAACACAATGCATTCCTCCGCTGTCAAATCAATATTTTGCAATGCCTCCAGATACATCTGCGGGTCCGGCTTGGAGCGGGTTACCTGCTGAGAGGTTACTACATAATCAAAATAAGGCTCCATGTGCTTTTCCCGTAATATATGAGAAACGATTTCTGTCGCATTATTGGTACACAGACAGATTTTGTAGTTTTTTTGCTTTAAATATTGCAGGAACATGAGGGCATCCTTTTTCAACGGGGCGTTGTCGTAATGCTCCAGCAGAAAATCACTCACGCGGCGTACGAGCTCCTTCCCCTCCGCAGGGTCCTCCACCTCCTGTAGGATGCGGGTTTCCATTTCCGCAAAGCTGCGTACTCTGGATTTCAGTATTTTCAATATCAGCGTTTTCTGAACGGTTTTCAATTCACTCAGTGCCTGCTTGAAGTTGATATTCTCATAGGTATTGATGAGCGTTCCATCCATATCAAACAGAATTCCTTTTTTTGTCATCGAAGGTCACTCTCCTTTCGCATAATCGTATCCAGAAACTGATTCAGCTTCTCCAGTCCCTTCACGATGAGTTCCTTATCCTTATAATTGTACTGCCTCCACTGCTCCTCATAGTGCTGTTGCATCTTATGAGAGATCTCCTGTACGCAGAGTGCTCCGCTTTCACTTGTGCAAAGCTCTACAATGCGCTCATCCTGTTCGCTTTTTTTGCGGATCAGATAGCCGCCTTGCTCCAGCTTTTTACAAAGTGCTGACATGTTGCCTGCATCGGTATGCAGTGCCCTTGCGACAGAGCCGATTGTGGTGCAGGGGTGCTGCTGTATATAGGAGAGCACGGAATACTGCATGTCGGTTATGCGATAGTGCTCGTATGCTTCCTTCAGGTAACGGGAACGCTGAAATGTCAGCTTGCGGTTTAATTCCTCAACCTGCTGCTCATATAATAGAAGATCCATACGCATCGCTTCCTTTCCTTATTATATGTGATTTACATATTTTACAACTGCACGTCTCTGCTGTCAATGGGCTTTGCTTTTCGACAGGCGGGAATGGAAAAATCTATGAAAATTTTTCATTTTTCACGAAACGAAA
>NZ_JANGCA010000123.1:0-3474 GCF_024463855.1 Clostridium sp. DFI.1.208
AAATCCACATTCACAATTACACATTTTATCACAACCTGAAGTGATACCAAATAATTCAGGTGGAAAGGAGAACTGGTATATTAAATTTATTACTCATTATATGAGTAACTTAAATATACCAAGGAGTAAGGATAGGAATAGCTCTTATTCACATGTATAGGATAATTAAGAATTGTAAACATCAAGAATACGGAAGAAAAAACGATTTCCTTCAGTAACAGAATAATAAGAGAAACGACTCAAAAGGGTTAATATCATTTCATTGTAATAAAAGATGATTTACAACTAATTTCTTTCACCAAATAAGCTTAATTACTGTATAAGAATACATCATCATAACACACCATAGATTTAATTAGGTACTTGAACCTTAATATGAGGACATGGCATTAAAAAGAAATATTTCTATATGAAGTAGTATACAGGCGCTAAATCAAAATCTTCTTATATATACAAAAAAAGAAATATTTTCATTTTACTGCAAGCGCTATCATGATAAAATGGATATATAGGAAGAAGGTGATCATATGGGCTCTATTGCTTATATAACTGATAAGAGGATGATGGAATATCATAGACTTCATGGTAATTCCGTTATCAATTTCTGGAAGCCAAGTATCAAAAGTATTATTGATTTCAAAAAAGGAGATATGCTGTTCTTTTTGACAAAGGGGACAGAGCGTGGAAGAAAAAGAGAAAAGGGTATACTTGGATATGGTCATCTTAGAAAGCAGCAGAATATGGGATTTACGCAGATGTGGAATGTATATAAAACTCTGAGTGGCTATCCGGATAAGGAAGCATTAAGACAGGCAATCTGCAAAATTACAAAACAGGAGGAAGTTCCAGAGCTTCTCTCTTGCATGGAATTGGAAAATGTTGTTTATTTTCAATATCCGATTTACCTGAGCGAAATTGGAATGGAAATTTCCAATAATATTGAAAGCTTTTTCTATATCGATAAAGAAAACATACAAAATACAGGAAAACTCCTGCGTTTGGCAGCCTCTATTGGTACGGATGTATGGGTAAATAGCACTGTAGCTACAAAAGAAAAGAATATGCAGGAGGACGCCATACTGCAATTATTGGAAAACCTCAGCAGGCGTATAGATACAGGCTTCTATTCAGAATATGAGGAATCAAAAATACGTCATTATATTCAAACATTACAAGATCCGGATATCCGGACAATTAGAAACAGCAAAACAGAATATTGGACAAAACGGGATGGAAAAATAATGATTCTTCTGCCATGCCTCTTAAACTTTATAGATTATGAAAGTAAAATTCAATACAGCATTGGTCATTATCAGCTATTTAAAGTATATATCAATCAAAGTGAATATGCTGATCAGATTTCCATTAAATTACTTTTTAATCAAAAGGTCCACAGAAATTGGAGCTATGCTCTCAGCTATTTAAAGATAGAATATGAAGAAAGGCTAGTCGAAGAGGACTAGCCCTATAGCTATTACCTGAAGTATACAAAAGAACGGTATCATAATACTGAATTTTGCATTCCTTATTTTGTGTCGAAATACAATCATTCCAAGACCAATACCAAAGGCACCTCCAAGGAATCCATAGAGCAGCAGAAATCGTTCAGGTATTCGATAACGCTTATGCATGGCTTTCCATTTATCAATCCCCATCATACAAAAAGGCATTATGTTCCAGATAATAAGATAGATCATTCCTCCACTGCCTGCAATGCACGCTGAATCTTAGACGTGCAGTTTTTTACATAAACAAGCTGTACCTGATCAAGAAGCTTTTGGAAAACAGAAAGCCCGTCATGTGGACGCTTATACTCATATTCTATTTCATAATCTATATGACTTCCGTAGGTGCTGATATCAAAGCAAAGTTCAGCATTCTCTGTTTCTACAATAGCTCTTTTTGTCACCAGAGTAGTTAACGGAATGATGTCAGCTTCTATATGATACTCCTGCAAAAGCTGAACAATTTCCTTTGAACGTAGCGCGTGAACACTGTTTTCAGATACTTCACATTCACACTCGCACAATCCGTCAAGATTCTCCTGTCGCATTTTTAATGTAAATAGAAACCTTCCATTTCGCTCCCGTATACGCATAGCACCCTTCTGTTTCTGAATATCCCGGTTCACCGTATCATAATAGGTATTGGTCTGGGTTATAAAATTCAGATTTTCATACAAACCGCACAGCTTATCAAACTGCTCTTTACTCACTAGCATTTTATATTCTTTTTCAACATGTTTATTCATCTTTCATCACCTTATAGGATATGATACAATAGTACCATAACAAAAGGAAGTGATTTGTGATGAAATATTCAGTTGTTGCGAAAAAAGATGCAAAATCACATGCAGTTGAGGAGAAAATCAAAGAGCGTTTGCAGTCTGCAGGTTGGCTTTATGATAAAGCAGAACCGCAGCTTGTTATCTGTGTAGGCGGAGATGGTACACTGCTGTATGGAGTCCATCAGTATCTGCATCGTATCAGTGAAGTAAACTTCCTTGGCATTCATACAGGAACACTTGGCTTCTTTACAGACTATACGGAAGAGGAGCTGGAGGAATGCCTGCATGATATTCTGGAAAAAGAGCCTGTTATATTTGAATCCGGTTTATTAAAAATTAAACTGGATAATAATCCAGAACCATATTATGCATTAAACGAGATGCGCGTTGAAAATATTGTGAAATCTCAAATAATGGATATATATGTAGATGATGAGTTTTTTGAAACCTGCAGAGGCTCCGGAATCTGTCTTTCAACACAGGCTGGATCCACCGCATATAATCGCTCTCTTGGTGGTGCAGTTATAGACTGTGGTTTATCTCTGATGCAGTTGGCAGAAATAACAGCTATTCAGCATTCTAAGCACCGCTCCCTCGGTAATCCGTATATTATGATGGAGGATCGTCATGTAACAATGAAAAGTGAAACCTTCGATACAGCAATACTCTGCTATGATCATTTGAATGTGCCCTTGGAAGCCACTAAAGAAATTTATTGTGAGATGTCAAAATTGAAGGTGAGATTTGCTCGCTACCGTCATTACAGTTATTTAAAAAGACTAAAGAATTTATACTGACAAGGTAGTGTTTGTAAAAGCATGCATTCCACACACATACAGTATTTACAGCTATAGAAAAGAACTACTATTACTTTATCATAGAAAGCGGAAAACAGATTCAAAAGATCTGTTTTTTTATACTTTATCTTATCCTATATCAACTATCAACAGACCAATTATAAAAGAATCCCATCTGTTAAACTACAGTCCTTTCATCATACAAAAGAAAGAAAAGATATCAGCAATAAAAAACCGATCACGACTTGTGACCGGCTTATTCAGGCGCTTTAAATTTGTGTGTGGTTGTGGCATACCTTTAAACTTGTGTGTTGCCATTTTTTGACTTATCTAACAAACTGTGTGGATACCCTTTCACTTTTTGTGTGGGTGTCCTTTTCTTATATAAAA
>NZ_JANGCA010000124.1:0-3468 GCF_024463855.1 Clostridium sp. DFI.1.208
CGGACAATTATAATATCTGATATTATATCTGTCAATAAAAAGTTTTTTTCTCGTTTATCCAAATACAATAATTTGCAAGCAGGTAAACACAGGTTATTTCTTAATATCCTTTTGTTTGGGAAACTCCATTCTCCCACTTGGATATCGCCTGCCGCGACACATCGCACAGCGCTGCAAGCTCTTCCTGCGACATTCCTTTTTCTTTTCTTATACGGTATAAATTGTCTTTGAATTCCATACGTTTTCCTCATTTCCTGATGACTGTATTCTATCAGTTTCCATAAGATTTTACCATACTTCATACATTCCAAATCCGCAACCACTGGTAGCAATACCACCTTTTACAGCTTTTTTTGCTTATAATTACCTAAAACACAAAGCTGTACACAAAAAAGCAAGCCTTCAATTTTATCCTCATCCGGCCTGCTTTTCTTGCTTTATCTTTTCCATCCTATATCTGTTTTTATCATCCTTCGTCTGTGCAAAACACCTTGCTTTCTGTCAAACTGATCTGATCCGATGTTCAATGCCCTTTGCACGACTACCAATGCCTGTGAAGAATACTGGATAACAGTTTTGAAGCACTCAAATGACGCAGGATTTCCATAGTATCCTACTTCTACCACTTTGCCAGCTTCAGCAATCCCATGCATACCGCTGATGTGGAGGCGATATGCTGGTGCCGATTCCCTGCTGCTCTCATTTTCTTATTTCTACTCATAAATACCTCTGCGGATCAATTCCTTCATATTCAAGATAAATAGAATACTTTCCTGTACGAGCATTACCGGTACAGCGGCAGGCTTCCGCATAATCTGTTGATTTTCTTTTTATCACCATACAGGCCAATACCGAGGTAATGAAACTGATTCTCCGGCAGATTTTTTGCCTTTACAATCCAGTCCTCATAAACATTACATGTCTGTGCCGCATCACTGAAATCGACGATAATGACATCCTCGTATTCCTGATCAAACAGCTGACGCCGCAATTCCTGAAGCTTTTCTGTTTCCATCTTCAGAATCGGAAGCGGTATTTGCAGAATGCCCATATGTATATTACCATCCGCATCCTGAACATCACAGCCGATGGCTTCCTTCACCTTACTTCCCAGTGTCATCCCCAGCAATGCCGCAGTATTTGCTGCAATTCCCGGTGCCAGTGATTCATCCATCACCATGACGCATTTTCTGTTTTTCTCCATACCCGTTCTCCTTTACGATTCTGCGACAGCAGAAGACCCAAAACAATCATTACGATACCAATCACACCAATGATGGTGACTGTCTCCTTCAAAATCCATACCGATGCCAGCGTGGTGACCACTGGCACTGCATAGATATACACACTCGTCTGTACGGTGCCCAGAATGCGGACGGCACTGTTCCAGGAAACAAAGCACATTGCACTGGCTCCCAGTCCCAGAAACAGTATATTGGCAGTATTTAACACCGTAAGCTGTTCCAGCTTCGGCAGCTCCATTCCGGATATGAAAATAACCGGAAGCATGCACAACAAACCGTAAAAGAAGATTCTGCGAGTCATCGGGATAATCGTATATCCAAAGCTGCTTATTTTCTTTGTTATTGTGGAATACAGTGCCCATACGATGGCCGCTCCCAGAGCCAGCAGATCACCCTTTGGATTTAATTCCAGATTCTGACTGCCCTCCAGGGAAATACAGAGAATTCCTGTCATGGCAATCAAAAAGCCAATGAAAAAACGTACTCCGGGACGCTTCTGTTTCAACAGCCAGATTCCGAAAAACATGGTAAAAAATGGTGAAACAGCAACGATGATCCCGACATTGCTTGCCTGTGTATAGGTAAGTGCTATATTCTCCATAAGAAAATACAGGGTAACTCCACAGAGTCCTGCCGCAAGAAAATACAGCTCTTCCTTTTTCTGCCTGATTCTCGTCAGCCTTGGAGCGACTGCCCATAAGGCCAGATAGCCAATCATAAAACGCGTGAACAGTATCTGCAAAGGTGTAAAATCCCGCAGCAGCACCTTGGTTGAAATAAAGGTGGTTCCCCATATAAGAATAGTCATACACGCAAGCATATGCCCCTTGATCCGCTCATTCATCCAAATCGCTCCTTTTCTGTGTGAATATACGCTGATACTGCTTTGGTGTTATACCGATAAAGCTTTTAAAGTAGTTTGTAAAGTGGCTCTGATCGGAAAATCCGCAATCCAGAGCTATCTTACCGATTGCTTCGCCCTGTTCCAGCAGACGCTTTGCTTTTGCGATCCGAATGGATTGCAGATAGCGATATGGAGAAACACCAACCTCTCTGGTGAACAGACGCAGCAGCTGATAGCGGCTCATCGCACTGATTTCGGAAAGTGTTTCCAGTGAAACCGATTGTTCATAATGTGTATCCAGATATTCCATCATAGCCTTCACCGTTTCTGTAAGCTCTTTGCTTGCTTCTACCGGAACCATATGCTCTTCCAGCAGCTGTTCAATCAGAAAGTAAAAGGCCTCCTCACGCACCAGCAGACTGCTCTGTGATACGATAACATCATACAGCTCCCGAATTGACAGTGCCAGCTCTGCCTGCGGAATCAGCGTATCCTTAAACTGAAGATGGATGTTTTTCCCGGTTATCTCCTTTACTGCCTTGTCCATGACATCAACAGGAACATTGATTGCACGATAATCCAGAACCTCTCCGGCTATCGGCGCACAATTATGCGTTTCACGCGGATTGAATAAAATAACATCTCCGCGCTGTGTATCATATTCCTGATTCCGACACCAGAGATGACGTTTTCCACCCTCCATAAATCCGATTACATAAAATTCATGAAAGTGAACAGGAAATTTCTGTACGATTCCACTCAGATTATACGCCTCAATCTGAAGGTCCTTATCATAATAGATGTGTCGCTGCTCCTGCAATGCTGCCATTCGTATTCCTTCTTTCTGTCGCTGTATGTATGGTAACATAAAAAAATAATATTCTCTTGTAAGATATTGCATACGGATAAGGGCTGCATTCATATGGCGGCTGCTGATGCGATGAAAAATGGATGCACAAAGCCTGTTTCCTGGTATTTGATGGTTGTGCACCGCTAAATAGCGTATTGCCGCAATCCTATCGAAAAAGCACGGTGTTTATACAGCACCAGTGTAACAGGGTAACCTATCCACCAAGTGAATCACCATACGTTAAAGCAGCATGGTGCAGCTTATAAATTCTCCGCGTACCTATAGTATAGCATGGCTGCTGAAGCAGAAACAGCGCATTTTCCACGCAGAATCTATGCAGGTTATAAGCTGAAATATTGTAAGTATTATAACAGCCTTCTGCATGCTAACAGATAATACATGGAATAGGGGTAGAGGAATAAATTCAAGATTTATTGCCCCTCCCATTGAACCGTACGTACGGGTCTCGTATACGGCTCTACATTTATATCGAAATCACAAACTCTTAAGATAATAATTAAGGGGATTGA
>NZ_JANGCA010000125.1:0-3101 GCF_024463855.1 Clostridium sp. DFI.1.208
GGCGTACGGTGGATGCCTAGGCACTTGGAACTGAAGAAGGACGCAACAAACGGCGAAACGCGACGGGGAGTGGTACGTACACAAAGATCCGTCGATATCCGAATGGGGAAACCCGGCAGCAGTAATGAGCTGTCACCCATGAGTGAATACATAGCTCATGAGGGAGGTACCCGGAGAACTGAAACATCTAAGTATCCGGAGGAAAAGAAAATAAGAATGATTCCGTAAGTAGCGGCGAGCGAACGCGGAGGAGCCCAAACCAGATCTTGATCTGGGGTTGTAGGACCACGAGATGGCAAGAGCATGGCTAAGAGAACGGCATTGAAAGGCCGACCGGAGAGGGTGCAAGTCCCGTATCTGAAAGCGATGTGAAGCCTAGTGGTATCCTGAGTACGGCGAGACACGAGAAATCTTGTCGGAAGCAGGCGGGACCATCCGTCAAGGCTAAATATACCCAAGTGACCGATAGTGAACCAGTACCGTGAGGGAAAGGTGAAAAGAACCGCGGGAGCGGAGTGAAATAGAACCTGAAACCGTATGCTTACAAGAAGTCAGAGCCCGTTAAAGGGTGATGGCGTGCCTTTTGTAGAATGAACCGGCGAGTTACGTTATCGTGCGAGGTTAAGTAGAAGATACGGAGCCGAAGCGAAAGCGAGTCTTAATAGGGCGACAGTACGATGATGTAGACCCGAAACCGTGTGATCTAGCCATGACCAGGTTGAAGTTCAGGTGAAACTGAATGGAGGACCGAACCGACCCCCGTTGAAAAGTTGGCGGATGAGTTGTGGCTAGGGGAGAAATTCCAATCGAACACGGATATAGCTGGTTCTCCCCGAAATAGCTTTAGGGCTAGCGTCGAGGTAGAGTCGCATGGAGGTAGAGCACTGAATGTACGATGGCCCCATCCCGGGGTACTGAGTATAATCAAACTCCGAATGCCATGATGACGTACTCGGCAGTCAGACTGTGGGTGATAAGGTCCATGGTCAAAAGGGAAACAGCCCAGACCGCCAGTTAAGGTCCCAAAATGTATGCTAAGTGGAAAAGGATGTGGGGATGCACAGACAACTAGGAGGTTGGCTCAGAAGCAGCCATCCTTCAAAGAGTGCGTAACAGCTCACTAGTCGAGTGACCCTGCGCCGAAAATGTACCGGGGCTAAGCATACTACCGAAGCTGCGGATTTGCAGTGATGCAAGTGGTAGGGGAGCGTTGCATGCACGTAGAAGCCGTACCGTAAGGAGCGGTGGAGAGCATGGAAGAGAGAATGCCGGTGTGAGTAGCGAGATGTAGGTGAGAATCCTACACACCGATAGCCCAAGGATTCCAGGGGAAGGTTCGTCCGCCCTGGGTAAGTCGGGACCTAACGCGAGGCCGAAAGGCGTAGTGGATGGAAAACAGGCAGATATTCCTGTACCCGCGATGGAAATGAAGGAATGACGGAGAAGGCTAGTGTGAGCCACTTAACGGATTGTGGTCGAAGCATATAGCAGGCTGACAGTGAAATGCGTCAGCGGGATGTAAGATGTGACAGGTAAGGGAACGCCTCCGGGCAAGTACTGAAGCACATGATGCCAGCTTCCAAGAAAAGTTTCTAGTATATTCCATAGCGGCCCGTACCAAAACCGACACAGGTGGGCAAGGAGAGAATCCTGAGGTGAGCGAGAGAACTGTTGCCAAGGAACTCGGCAAAATGACTCCGTAAGTTAGCGATAAGGAGTGCTCTTGTAAAAGAGAGCCGCAGTGAAGAGGCCCAAGCGACTGTTTAACTAAAACACAGCTCTCTGCAAAGTCGCAAGACGAAGTATAGGGGGTGACGCCTGCCCGGTGCTGGAAGGTTAAGAGGATTTGTCAGTAGCGATACGAAGCAATGAATTGAAGCCCCAGTGAACGGCGGCCGTAACTATAACGGTCCTAAGGTAGCGAAATTCCTTGTCAGGTAAGTTCTGACCCGCACGAAAGGCGTAACGATTTGGGCGCTGTCTCGGCAGCAGACTCGGTGAAATCTTAGTACCTGTGAAAATGCAGGTTACCCGCAACTAGACGGAAAGACCCCATGGAGCTTTACTGTAGCCTGATATTGAATTTTGATCAAAGATGTACAGGATAGGTGGGAGGCGAAGAAGATTGCACGCCAGTGTAGTCAGAGCCGCTGTTGGGATACCACTCTTGTTTGATTGAAGTTCTAACCTGCACCCATGAACTGGGTGAGGGACCGTGTCAGGTGGGCAGTTTGACTGGGGCGGTCGCCTCCTAAAGAGTAACGGAGGCGCCCAAAGGTACGCTCAGATTGGATGGAAATCAATCGACGAGTGCAAATGCAGAAGCGTGCTTGACTGTGAGACAAACAAGTCGAACAGGGACGAAAGTCGGGATTAGTGATCCGGCGGTGCCGAATGGAAGGGCCGTCGCTCAACGGATAAAAGCTACCCTGGGGATAACAGGCTGATCTCGCCCAAGAGTTCACATCGACGGCGAGGTTTGGCACCTCGATGTCGGCTCATCGCATCCTGGAGCTGAATTCGGTTCCAAGGGTTGGGCTGTCCGCCCATTAAAGCGGTACGCGAGCTGGGTTCAGAACGTCGTGAGACAGTTCGGTCCCTATCTGTTGTGGGCGTTGGAGATCTGAGGAGAGCTGTCCTTAGTACGAGAGGACCGGGATGGACCTACCGCTGGTGCACCAGTTGTTCCGCCAGGAGCATAGCTGGGTAGCTAAGTAGGGAAGGGATAAGCGCTGAAAGCATCTAAGCGCGAAGCCTACTCCAAGATGAGATCTCCCATTCGTTCAACGAAGTAAGACCCCTTGAAGACGACGAGGTAGATAGGTCAGAGATGGAAGTGTAGCGATACATGGAGTTGACTGATACTAATAGGTCGAGGACTTAATCACACGTGTCAAAGAGACACAAGAGAAACTGTCAACTGTTATTCAGTTTTGAGGGAGAGACCTCAAAGTGATCTGGTGGCGATAGCGATGTGGACACACCTGTTCTCATCCCGAACACAGAAGTTAAGCATATCAGCGGCGACAATAGCTGGACTGGCTCCAGTAAAGATAGCACGCTGCCAGGTAATCTGACTCATCATCTGATGGGTCTTTTTT
>NZ_JANGCA010000126.1:0-2794 GCF_024463855.1 Clostridium sp. DFI.1.208
TTACCAAGAGAGCGGAAGGACCGCATAGGAGGAAATGTAAATGGAAAAGCAAGAAGTGATCTCGATCGAAGAGCTAAAACAAGGTTTCTGTTCAGAAACGATGAAACAAGGATTCTTATGGTCTGGTTATTCAAAGAATCAGTTAGACGATTATTTAAAAACACGTAAGGAACGTGATCTACTTTATCTTGTATACTCTTTAATGAATCGGTGTGATCTTTGTTTATAAAAACTTACTAAATTTCTGATTATCTTTTCATAAGTTGGTAAATGCCGATATATCCCGTATTTTAAGGCTTTATCGGTATTTTCTTTTTGGAAGATACCTTGCATAAGCTGGCATTTACCAGCATGAAAATGCAACCAAAAGTAGTAAATGAGTAGTAAATATAAGCTCCGATATTAACAAGCCAGCCTTTCCAGTTCTGCTTTTGCAGATTGAAATGTACCGTGTGCATAATAGCCGAGTGTCATGGTTATGTTAGCGTGTCCCATGAGATATTGCAGAGTGTTTGGGTTCATTCCTCTGTTTGCCATATTCGTACAATAAGTATGTCTGAATGAATGTGGTGTGATGTTCGGTAACTTATCTGTGTGATACTTGTTATACTTCTTAATCAGTCCTCGCACCATGCCCTCATAGTTTCCTGCAACTTTAGGCAAGCCCTCACGGTTTAAGAATAGGAAATTGCTGTAACCACCTACAATCAACGGTTGTGCTTTTCCTCTGTTCTTTAGTATTCTTTGGATTGCTTGATAAGCCCGTTCTGTCAATGGAAGTTCCCGTTTTCCGTTTTTGGTCTTTGGTGTTTCAATATAGTAGCCTATTTCGCTGTCTTTCAATAGCTGGTGGTCTATATTGAGTATTCTGTTCTGCATATCAATATGTGTCGTCAGTCCGCAAAATTCAGAAATACGAAGTCCCGTTTCCAGCAGAAGCACAACCTCATCATAATACTTACTGTAAATTTTATCTGTTTCCATAAAGGCAAGCAGGCGTTCTTCCTGCTCTGGTGTAAGGATAACTTTCTGCTCCGTATCATCTTCCAGAACATCACTTAGCTTAAATTCAAACGGGTTCTTTCTGATACAGTCGTCTTGTATTGCCATGTAAAATGACGCTTTCAAGGAACGCTTATAGTTATCAATCGTTTTATAGGCATATCCTTTTTCACTCATTCTGATAGCCCATTCTTTAGCGTCCGACTGTTTGACGGTATCAATCGCCCTCATACCCAACGGGTCATTTTTTAGAGCGTTCATAAGATACTGTCGTCCCTTTTCAGTAGCCCTTTTGATGTTCTTTCTTTGGCTGTTCTTCTTGTCGTAGAGCTGGCAGACTGTCATTTTACCGCCTGCTGTGTCGATACCGTCGTTAAGGTCTTTTTTAATCTGTGCTTCTTTTTCCCTCAACGATATATCATCACGCTTTCCAGCAGGTGTCTTGTCTGTAGGTACAAGTTTCCAAGAATAGATAAATTGTGGCTTTCCGTATATATCGGTATATTTATAAACGTATCTTCCGTCTTTTCGCTGGCTCTCTCCATTACGCAAATTGCGATTTTTACTGTCTTTTCGTTTTACATTAGACATAGTGTAAAGCTCCTTTCCGTCATGGAATGAGCCGTGATACGCTACATTTATTATACCATATCTACGGCTCAATGACATTAGATTTCGTCCAATGTATCTATGATTTTTTCAAATTGTTTTCGCTTAATCTGAATACGATTACCGTTCACGATAACCCAGCCAGCGTCAATATTTTCTTCGGCTAATTTACGCAATTTCTTTTCGCCAATGCGGAAGTATTTAGACGCTTCTTCAATCGTCAACGTATATTTTTCCCAGATAGGCACATCAGTATTGTTCATAATCTATGCACCCCCTTTACTGTGTGTCATTTTTTACAAGCAGACAGACGGCTTTGGAAAGCTCCATTAGTATCTCAACTATTCCCATTCTTGTGGGCAGAACCGCACCATGCGGACGTATCATTATCCTGTGAGGATAGGTCGTGGCAAAACGACTTTTCCAACAGTCGCTCTCGGATCACTGCGTGGGTCGCTCGCTTTCTTTTGAAAAGGTCGTGGCGTACAGTCCCCGTGGCTCGCTATCTCACAAACGTATCTGTCTGCTTTATTCAGTTGTCAAAGAGCTGTGGCGAAAGCGTGTTGCTTTCATGTAAAAGCAGGGGCAGAGCAGGAAAGAGGGGATTGAACAAATCATGCTCTGCGGTTACTGCTTGTTATTCTTCGGTTTCTAAAGAAATATCAAAGTCCAAAATCATTTTGATAAGTGCTTCTCTGATACGTCCCTTTAATTCCATGTCTACGACTATGCAGACATTACCATATCTGTCATAGAATGGACGCAAACAACATTTTGATATGTACGGGTCATAAAATGCCAGTATCTTTTCAATCGAATTTACGTTGCCGTCCACAGCCGACGAGATAAGGTAAAATGACGGGCGTGTGTTATTCATCATTCATGTTCTCCTTTAACTTTTTCTTGATTTCTTCAAGTGAGTTCTTCCTACTGCGGAACGACGTTGAACGGTTAATCTTTAATCTGTCGCCGATTTCTGTATCGCTCATGCCTAAGAAGAAATACATCAACAAGATTTCTCTATCTTTTTCAGACAGATACTTAATCGCTTCTGCTAAATCATCATCAAGGACACGAACCTCAATACCACATACATCAAAGGCGGTATAATCGCTTTCGTATTCGTCCCAGACTGCCAGTTTTTCCACGACGATTTCTGGAAGTTCACAATAAGAAATTTCCT
>NZ_JANGCA010000127.1:0-2269 GCF_024463855.1 Clostridium sp. DFI.1.208
ATAGATATAAAAAAGGATATATGAAAGACTAAATGCAATTGTAAGTGTAAATTCAACTAGATTGTTGTGTAAGAGTCTTTTCTACTTAGCTACTTTGAAAGTGGAATTTAACTTTTCACTTCAGCCAAAAAAGAAAAGCGGCAGGGCGTATTGAATCACACAGTTCATCGTTCTATAATGAAGAAAGAAACAAAAGGGTTCAGGCAGGAATGCTTATATCGGTATGTATAGGCTTGCTTTTGGAATGCATCTGAATACCTGAAAGAGAGGAGATTTATCATGGCATTTTATACGATTCTATTCAGTCCCTGCGGTGGGACAAGGCGTATTGCTGAAATACTGGAACGTGAATGGAGGGAAGCGAAGAGTATTTGTATAGATTTATGCAATCCACAGATAACAGAGCGCCTTCCCCACTTTCAAAAGGAGGATATCTGTATCATTGCTATGCCCTCCTATGGAGGAAGAGCACCACAGGCAGCATTGCAGCGGCTGCGTGCCATGCAGGGCAACAAGGCTTCCGCTATTCTGGTATGCAGCTATGGCAACCGTGCCTATGAGGATACCCTGCTGGAGATGAAGGATTGTGCACAGGAAAGCGGCTTTGTGTGCCGTGCGGCGATTGCGGCGGTTGCCGAGCATTCCATCATGCATCAATATGGAGCCGGACGTCCCGATGCACAGGATACACAGGAGCTTGGCACATTTTCACAGCAGATACGCAGGCATTTGAAAAAGGATGCTGGCTGCGTGCTGCATGTAGCGGGAAACCATCCGTATAAGAGCTATGGCGGTGTACCGCTGAAACCCTCTGCGGATAAGCAGTGTATGCAATGCGGACAGTGTGCAACACAATGCCCGGTACAGGCGATTCCGGTGGAGCATCCGGAAAAAACAGATACAGCGCGCTGCATTTCCTGTATGCGCTGCATCGCGGTTTGCCCTGTCCATGCACGCAGTCTGAATAAGCTCATGCTGGCGGTTTCTGTGAAGAAGCTTCACAAGGCCTGTGTGACAAGAAAGGATAATGAACTGTTTCTGTGACAAAGTCACGGTAAAGCGGCAGCTTCTTCGATATACTGACAGGGTATGTAGAAGGAGGAGCTGTTTTGAAGAAGGCTTTTGTAGAGGAAAAAGCGTGTGTTGCCTGTGGGACGTGCCTTGCCACTTGTCCCCGTCAGGCTATCCACATTGCGCATGGCTGCTATGCAGTCATAGATTTGGTACGCTGTGTAGGCTGCGGCCTTTGCAGTAAGGCTTGTCCTGCAAGCGTTATTGAGGTGCGTTCATGAAAACGAAATGGACGGAATATTTGTGGATCGCATCTATGCTGTATTTGTTTCTCGGCTTGTTTCATATTCTGTTTGCCTGGCTGGGTCTTATTTGTTTTCTGGTGCCGCTGCTGCTGGCTGTTGGAAAAGGTGAAAAGAGCTATTGTAATCATTACTGCGGCAGGGGGCAGCTTTTGCAGCGATTGGGTAGCCGGCTTTCCGCACAGCGAGCCTGTCCGCGATGGCTGAGAAGCAAATGGTTTCGTTATGGCTTCTTGCTGTTCTTTCTATCGATGTTTGCCAGTATGCTGTATATGAGCTATGCGGTACTGCAGGGACAGCCGCTATCGGCCTTTATCACGCTTTTATGGACTGTGCGGATTCCCTGGTTTGTTTCATCTGGTGCAGCAGACTGGGTTTTGCAGTTTGCGTATGGCTTTTACAGTCTGATGCTGACAAGCACGATACTGGGCATTCTCACCATGCTGGTGTATAAACCCCGTACATGGTGTGTATACTGTCCGATGGGTACCATGACGCAGGCGGTATGCAGAGTAAAAAACAGGAAATCCTGATGGAAGTATGCTATGATAACAGTAAAGATAGGAGTGAGATCATGAAAAAGGTATTTCAGGTAGAAGGTATGATGTGTCAGCACTGTGAGCAGCGTGTGAATAAGACGCTGCAGGGCATCGAAGGTGTTATAGCCTGTGCAGCGAGTGCAGAAAAAGGCATTGTCGATGTGGAGTATGATGAGCAGCGAACCAGTGATGCTGCAATTCTACAGGCAATCACAGATACCGGATATGATGTAAAAGGATAAGGGGCGAGGGCTCTTTCCTATGATAAAACAGCGTCTTTTCTAAAAAGACGTTTCAGATTGTTGACAAAAGCCTATACCTTTTCGTAAGGACATAGGCTTTTTATTGTATATAGGCAATTTTCGAAATGAAATTGTCTTTTTTTGTATATTTTGAAGGATATATTGAATTTTTTGA
>NZ_JANGCA010000128.1:0-2143 GCF_024463855.1 Clostridium sp. DFI.1.208
CGATCTCGATCAACAGTACCCCGGTATTCGAGAATGGGAAGAGCAAGGGGACGCTGCGTATCGAAAATGCAGCGAACAACAACTACAACATGCGGGTGCGCATCGTGATCGATGATGGAGATAAAGAAATCTATTACAGTGATGGGATCAAGCCCGGTCAGGTGATCAAGGAGGATCATCTAGACGAGGAGTTATCCAGGGGGACGTACGCCTGTACGGCAACGTTTGAGGCATATGACGATGATGGGAAGAAGGCAGGTGAAGCGAAGGCACAACTGAACATCGTAGTGAAGAAGTAAGAGAAAAAACAGAACGTATCCCAGAGAGATCCCCGGGGATGTAAAAGATACGGGAGGGAAAAGGAGAAAAAGAAAATGAAAAAATTAGTAGCACTGAGTATGGCAGCCATGATGATGGCGATGATCACACCGATCGCAGCAGCAGAAAAGGATGAAACGAAGGATGTAGATACCACAGACGGGACATCTGATCAGAATGGTGAGATCTGGGCAACATTATCCAGTAAATCTCTGTCACAGCTGAAGGTAACGATGCCGATTCGTATCGATTTCTCAGTAACACCGGAAACTGATCCTGATAAGCAGGCGGAAACACCAAACTCATTCGTAGTAGGTGATTACAAAATCAAAGTTGCAAGTGATTCTGAAATCGGTGTGGAACTTACAAACATCACGATCGAAAATGCAGATAAAGGTCTTTGGACATTGACCGATGCAGACGGTATCGCAAAAACGAAACCTTCTGATCCAGATAACAGAACAGATGTACAGAAAGCAGCCGATCAGAAGACGGTACAGATAACGATTGCTGATAAACCATTGGCTTATGGAAAAAATGCCATAACGAATTTTGAAGTTGCGCAAGCAAAAGATAAATCTCTAGGTGTAAAAGGATTAGCTACAAAATCCACGATTGAATCAACAGAGGCTAAAGCGGAACTGGCATTCAACGTTGTATATACGATCAAACAGAAGGATGTATCAGCGACACCTGCATCATAATGCTAACATTTACATAAGAGCACATCGTGCTCTTACATGAGGAAGGAAAGGTTCCTTCCCTATGCAAAGGTACGATGGAAGGAGAGAGAGAATGGAAGAGAACAAGGAAGAAGTAAAGAAGAAGGGGAAGAAGTGGCTGATCATCTTATCACTTCTGCTGTTAGTCGGTGGTTGCAGTGTGTGGATGGTTTCCAATAAGACCGACCTGTGGCTGGATCCGGATCAGAGTGAGGGAACACTGGATGGTATGTCGAAGGAGGAGATTCAGAAGCTGATGAATGAGAAGGTCGAAGAAGGGCAGTTCATGATTTCGATCAATACCAACCCGGTATTCCCAGATGGAAAGAGTGAGGGGACATTGCGTATCGAGAACAGTCCGCAGAACCGCTATCTCATGATCGTGAAGATCTATCGCAATGAAAATGGTAAACAGGGTGAGCTAATCTATGAGAGCGGTGCGATCAAGCCAGGTAACAAGATTGAAAAAGCAAAGCTGGATGTCGATCTGCCAAAAGGGAATTATCCTGTTCTGGTGTATTTTGAAGGCTATCAGGAAAAGAGCAAAGAGTATGTGGGGAAAGCCGGCAGTGAGCTGACGATTCATGTGCGGAAATAGTTGCGGAGGATGAAGATGAAAGAGAAAGAAGGACAAAAGGAAAACAATAAGAAGAAATGGCTGCTTCTTTTGATGTTGCTGTTTCTGTGTGTCGGAGGATTCCTGTTTGTAAGATCATGGAACACAGAGGATGATCGTCTGGCAAGAGAGCAGGATGCGAAGGAAGGCTATCTTCCGGGAATGACACGGGAAGAGATCCAGAAGATGATGGATGACAAGGTGGCAGAGGGAAGCGTCCAGATCAATATCAACAGCAATCTGGTGTTCGAGACAGGAAGCAGTAAGGGACTGGTTCGGATCGTGAATTCCAAGAACAATCATTATCTGATGGTGGTGGAGATGATCCGCAAGGACAATAAGCAGAAGATCTATCAAAGCGGAGCGATGGAGCCGGGAAACTATCTGGAGGAGGACAAGCTGGATGTCGATCTACCCAAGGGGGATTATCCGGTGAATATCCATTTCAAGAATTATGATCCAAAAAGTGAGGAATTCGTCGGTGAGG
>NZ_JANGCA010000129.1:0-2049 GCF_024463855.1 Clostridium sp. DFI.1.208
TTCTTATATTTTCGCTATCAAGCGTGGTTAAAATCGTGGTAAATACTTCTTATGCGATTAGACGCTGAACCTCTGATTTTGCGGTATCTATGGACGCATGAGCATACCAGTTCATTGTGATACTGATGTTTGAATGTCCCATGATATACTGTAAATCTTTCGGGTTCATGTTCTTGCTTGCCAGTCTTGTGCAGAACGTATGGCGTAGCGTATGTGGTGTGATATGTGGCAAGGGGTTATCCTTGTGGTGTTTGTTATATTTCTTTACCATACGGACAAATAAGGCGTTGTAATCAATCGCAACTTTAGGATTGCCTTTCGGATTGACGAACAGAAAATCTTTGTATCCGTCTATCTCTATCAGTTTCCCTTTTGTGCGTTTCCTTATGACCCGTTGAAATGCCTGTATCGTTTCTCTGCTTAATGGCACTTGCCTTGTTCCACTCTTTGTCTTAGGCGTTTCAATATAATAGCCCTGTTCCTTGCTCTTTAATAACTGGTGGTCGATAACCACAACCTCATTCTTGAAATCAATATCGGCTACTGTCAGTCCGCACAGTTCCGAGATACGAAGTCCTGTCTTTAACAGTATCAGCACATCATCATAATACTTGTGATACACGTTATCCGTCTTGATGAATGACAGTAAGGCTTGTTCCTGTTCCTCTGTCAATACTACTTTCTCTTTGGTATCATTTTCTATGATTTCACTTAACTTGAAATTAAAAGGGTTTTTCCTTACACAATCGTCTTGTATGGCGATATAGAATGACGCTTTTAACGAGCGTTTATGGTTGTTAATAGTGTTATAGGAAAAGCCTTTGTCTTTCATGCGTAACGCCCATTCTTTAGCGTCAGAGGGTTTTATCGTATCAATGCTCCTAGCACCTAACTTGTCCTCTTTCAATAACCGCATGAGTTGTTTCCGTTGTTTCTGTGTGCTTTTCTTCACATTTGCCCTCTGTGCGTTCTGTTTGGCGTAGAGTTGGCAAAGCGTCATTTTCTTGCCTGTGCTGTCGATACCGTCCTCAATATCCCGTCTTATCTGCTGTTCCAGTTCACGAAGTGAGGGTTTTTCCCGTTTTCCCTTTGGTGTCGGGTCTGTGGGTGTCAATCTCCAAGCATACACATATTTTGTGTTTCCAAATGCGTCTACATATTTATATAAGTATTTTCCGTCTGTTCGTTGGCTCTCTCCAGTATGCAGGATACGTTCTTTACTATCACGTCTTTTTTCTTTCATGGTGTCTGCTCCTTTCCTTGTTGGAAAGAGCCTTGATATGACTTGTATTCATCATAACACATACAAGGCTCATTTGCATTAGATTGCGTCCAATTTATCAATGACCTTTTCAAACTGTCGGCGTTTAATCTGTATGCGGTTGCCATTCATAATGAGCCAGCCAGCGTCCTTGTTTTCCTCTGCCAAGCGTCTTAACTTGTTTTCTCCGATACGGAAATACTTTGACGCTTCTTCAATGGTAAGGGTGTATTTTTCCCATACGGGAATATCGTTGTTATTCATCAGATACCCCCTTTCCCATGTTTCGTGTCATACTGGATATAGGGGATAAGGTCGGTGCGGTCTATCCTCTGTAAGTGGGCGGTTAATTTACTGGAAAGGGAACTGCTGTATCTTGCCCTGTCAAGCATAGTTCCCACTTTTTCCAGTCCACCTAATGCATCATGTTCTTCTAAGAAATAAAAACTTTTGACAGCAGAAATCACGCCACCCTCTGTGAGCCATTGCTGTGTTTCCTCAAGGGAATTATGTAGTTTCGGTACTTGCAGTTTCAAGACTTCCACAGCCCCTAAAAATCGTTCCCAAAACCGACACGTTTTCCATCTGCTCTTATTACTTTCATTTCTGTTTTGCACGACAAAGCGTAGGTTGTTTGCTAATAGCCCGAAAGCCAGTTCCCCAAGTTCCAGCGGTCTGTCTTTGAATGTCATGGCAAAAACATGAGCCTTATCATCACGCAGTTGCATTTCTGTCCGTTTCCAACTGCCGACTTCATCAAGTGTCTTATTATGTTTTGAACAGACTTC
>NZ_JANGCA010000013.1:0-98735 GCF_024463855.1 Clostridium sp. DFI.1.208
CAAATCCACATTCACAATTACACATTTTATCACAACCTGAAGTGATACCAAATAATTCAGGTGGAAAGGAGAACTGGTATATTAAATTTATTACTCATTATATGAGTAACTTAAATATACCAGGAGTAATATGAAAAAAGAGGATTATACGATTTTTGAATATCGCATGCAGAAAGAAATAAAATATGCAGATATGATGTATCATGAAAAATTGAATGGTGTGTTTGAAAAGGTCTGTGTCAGAACAAAAACAGCAGGATATGTGGATATGTCTATATATCGCCCTCTGAAGTGGGATGGCGAGCAGGTTTTAAAACCGGTATTTAATTTCCATGGCGGAGGCAACGTTTTGGGATTCTATGAGCAGGATGGGAAATACTGCCGTTTATTGGCAGATGCAACCGGCTGTGCAATCTTCAATGTAGATTATCCTGTCGCTCCGGAATTCAAATATCCAAAGCCTTTATATTCCAGCTATGAAGCAATCGCTGAAATATTAAAGCACTGCGATGAATATCGTATTGATAAAGAGCATGTGATTGTGATGGGACATAGCGCAGGAGGATATATTTCAGCTTGCTTAACCCTGCTTGACAGAGACAGAAAGGAAATCGGAATCAAGGGAGCTATTTTAGATTATCCGCCATTGCGCCAAGAGCTGCATGCAGATTTCAGAAGGGTTGCAGATTCTTCAAAAGCGATATCCGAAAATAGAATGCTGCAGTATATACACTGGTATTATAACAGCCTTGACGAGCTGGATGATGAACTGGCTTCCCCCTTACTTGCCGACTTACACGATTTGCCGAAAACCCTGATTTTGAGTGCTGAATATGATTCTTTGAAGCAGGAAGAAAAGGCGTATGCTGATAAAATGCAGAAGGCTGGCGGTGACGTGACGTATGTTGAATTTGCAAATTGCCGTCATGGATTTACACACGAATGGTTCGATGAATATATGCCTGAGGAATCCGCAAATGCATGGAATCTGATGGCAGAATTTATCAAAGGAAGTATGTAGAAGCATGATGCAAAAGCAATTAAACTATCATTTGATGCCGCGAAAGGGATGGCTGAATGATCCCAACGGTTTGGTTTATTTCAAAGGGACTTATCACATTTTCTATCAGGCAGACGAAAACAGCATGGATGGAAGTGTCAATAAATCCTGGGGGCATTATTCAACGAAGGATTTTCAAACGTATACACGCCACGCTCTGGCTATATGCGCAGATTCCAAATATGATAGGGATGGTGCTTATTCAGGAAGTGCCGTGATCAAGGATGACATACTGTATGTATTCTATACCGGCAATGTAAAATATGAAGGCGATTATGATTACATTCATGAAGGAAGAGAGCATAATGTGATGCGAATGGAAAGTCACGACGGCATAACATTTGAAAATAAGAAATGTTTGTTACGCAACACTGACTTTCCGCAGGATTGTACAAAGCATGTCAGAGATCCAAAGCTGTTTATGAAGGCTGGACGCTACCATTTGATTCTAGGCGCAAGATTAAAAAATGATACGAGCTGTGTATTGGAGTATGTGAGCGATGATTTAGAATCATGGACATATTTCAGTCGTTATGTACCGGTAAAGGATATGGGTTTCATGATCGAATGTCCCGATTATCTTCAATTTCAGGAAGATGCATTCCTTCTATGCAGTCCGCAGGGATTAGCGAAACGCGTCGATAACAAGCAGAACGTATATGATACCGGCTATTATAAAGTGCGTCAGCAGGATTTGATTGATTATGAAGCCCTTGATTATGGATTTGATTTCTACGCCCCTCAAACGTTTTACAATGAAGAGCGCAACATCATGATCGCGTGGATAGGGATGCCGGATAATGCGTATGTGGATCGTTTTGATACATGGAATCAGACCTTGACGATGCCGCGTTCACTTTCATTTGATAAGCGTATCCTGCAAAAGCCGATTCAGGAAATACTGGATTTAAGAACAGATAAACAGATACATACACATGATTTTGTAATTCCTAAGTCCTGTAATATTGAATGCGATGTCAATTCTGATTTTTCTTTACAGCTGAATGCGATCACAATGACATATAAGCAGCATACATTCACACTGGATTTGTCTGCATGTAATTGTCGAAGACAGCAAAGATGCATCCACGGTATAGAGCTTCATCATATATCCATTTTCGTTGATGAATCGGTATTAGAAATTTTCATAAATGAAGGCGCGTATACAATGACCGCAAGATTTTATGACGATGAGCAAGCTCTACACGTAGCAAGCAGGGAAATAAAGCATTATGTAACATACAACATGAGAGGATTTCAGATATTATGAAAAAATTAGTAGCGATTGGAGAAGCATTGATTGATATGATTCCCGGCAATACAGGAAGGATCCTGGATGTAGAAAGCTTTGCCCCAAAGGTGGGAGGAGCTCCTTTGAATGTATGCGGAGCCTATACAGCATTAGGAGGAGAAAGCAGTATAATCACCATGCTTGGCAAGGATGCATTTGGTGAAAAAATCATCAAGGAAATGCAGCGCTTTCACATCCATACCGATTATATCAAGCAAACGAGTGCCGCTAACACCTCGTTAGCCTTTGTTGCTTTAGATGAACAGGCAAATCGGGAATTTTCATTTTATCGGAATATGGGTGCGGATATGCTCCTATCAGAGAACGATATTGAGGAAGCCTGGTTTGAGGATTGTTATGGACTGCATTTTTGTTCGGTTTCCCTGGGTGACTTTCCCATGAAAAAAGCTCATGATCGTGCAATAGAGCTCGCCAAAAAGAAAAAATTACTTATATCCTTTGATCCGAATGTCCGCCTCCCTTTATTCGAGGATCATGAATATTTAAGAAAAACAATTCATGCATACATTCGCCATGCGGATATATTAAAAATCAGTGATGAGGAAGTCTCCTTTCTATTCGGAAGCGATGCTATAGAGGAGCATTTAGCGTATATATTTGCGTGCGGTGTAAAGCTGCTGATTTACACTGCCGGAAAGGATGGAGCAAGCGCCTATACGAGGTACCATACAGCGTATTCTGCCGGTATCGAAGCAAAGGCTGTCGATACTACCGGTGCAGGAGATGGTTTTATCGGATGTTTCTTGTATCAGTTATCAAAAGATGAAATCAGCGCTTCGGATCTGGAGGGATTGCGTGAGCAGCAATTAAAAAGCTATTTGGATATGTGTAACAAATTTTGCAGTATTTCTGTAACAAAAGAAGGGGCTATTGCCAGTTATCCCTCAATGTGAACAGTGAAAGCTACGCCACGCGTAAGATAACCTGTTTTTTGAATAAGCTTGCCTGTATGTGAAATAATTTGATGCTTTATGAGAAAAGCCTCTAAGGAATAGAAGCCTGATGAGGTGAATTTGTATCCAAACAGGACATTAGCTTGTACTAAAATTTCACAGTATGAAAAAATTGCCTTGTGCGAAATACAAAACAGTGCCTTACAGGCAGTGACGAATTCTTCAGGCAACAACGACAGCTTACCATATACAGATATGTTCCTGAAAGAAACACATATAGGAGTAAATGAAAATCATCCTTTCCTAGGGGATGATTTTTTTGCGTATTGATTCGCTGCTTCATTTCTGTTCAGTTGCCTTGTAATCGCTCCAAGCTTCTTTCGGATATACAAATCCGCCTCTTCTATACGGATATGCGCACCGAAGGCTATTTCCTCCAACAGCTGTTGTTGGGCCTGTTCAAAGATGGCATGATCCGTATACGAAACATGCTTTCCATGACGTGCTTTTTCCTCCTGCAGGGTATAGATCGTTTTCATGACCCGAACAAGAGCAACACAGTCACCGCAGCGAAGGGCATTGCGGAATTCCTCCTCCCGCTTCTTTTTATCCGTAATCCAATTCGTTTCAATCGCCGGCATCGTCATAATCAAACGATCGATATCCCTTCTATTCAGTGCCTTTCGCAGTCTCGGATTATCTATTGGTGTTTCGATTCTGGTTTTCATCTGCTGGACCCCATGCAGAACATAGCAGTCCTTCACCGTACCGTTGTTCAGTGTCTTTCGCTTAACACCGACAATTTGAAACAGGCCGTAGGAGCCGTAGCGAACATACTCATGCATTTCAAACATGCCATCACCTCCGAATAATAAAAAACGCACATTCCCGACAACTGGATTTACATCACCGGGAACACACGTTGCTATGCTTTTATTTTATCATAAATCTCAAATCCTCGTAAGTGATTTTTTACCGCGCATGCACTGCGGTTCGGTTCCTTCCCTTACGCTTCGCTTCATACATCGCCATATCCGCACGCGTGAATAGCTTTTGATAGGTATCCGCAAAGCAGCCGTAAGCGACGCCGATACTCAGCGTCAGCTGATAGTCATGCAGGGTGATTTTCCGTGCCTCTGCATGCATACGCTGTGCAATCTCCTGCGCATGTACAGCCTGTTCCTCATCAAGAAACAGCAGGAATTCATCTCCGCCAATCCGCGCGGTAAAGACATCTTTGCCGATTGCTTCCAGAATTCTGGTCATTGACAGCAGCATCTCATTCCCCTGCAGATGTCCGAAGCTGTCGTTTACCGTCTTGAAATTATCAATATCGATAATAAGCAACGCACAGGACGTCTGCGTTTTCAATGCCTGACTGATATGCTCCTGCGCACTTTTCTGATTATACAGATGCGTCAATGCATCCCGCTTGCTCATATCGATGAGCGAATCCATTTTCAGCTTTTCTTCTGTTATGTCCTTCCAGATACCGATACAGCGAATGATCTCATCCTCTTCCCGAATATAGCTGCATTGCACCTGTATCCATTTCCATTCCGTCTTATGACGCAAGCGGATATCGATGCTTTCCGCATGCAGGTCCCCCAGCATATACGCCTTCAGCGTACCGATATCATCCAGATGAACGTTTTCCCCCTCCTCCAGCGTTTCAAAATAGGAATCGATATGCACCTTTTCCACCGGATTTTTTCTATCGTAATCTCTGCGTTCATATTTTACCAGAGCATCCTGTCGGATATCATATTCAAACATGACATCCGTAATATTCTCAAGCGCAATACGATAGCGCTCCCGCTCTACCTGCCGCTCGATTTCCACCTGCTTCATTGCTGTTATGTCTGTGAGAATGCTATTGATCTTTGTTTCCCCATCCGCATCCACGCTTTTTCTTCCGGTATCCAGCATCCACACCAGCGTACCGTCTTTTTTTCGTATCCGATATTCCGCAGAATAGCTTGGCCCCTTCGCAAAGCATGCGGCACAGGCCTGCAGCGCTGCCTCCAAATCCGGGGGATATACCGCACCGACCGCAGTACCGCCGCTCATTTCCATAAATTCATCATAGGTATAGCCAAGAAATTTGCACAATCCCTCACTCACATAATAATAGGAGAATTGCGCATCATCATTGCTTCCTTTTAAACCGCCGTTGATATTGGAGCTGATCATATCGATCACTTCCGTTTTCTCACGCAGAAGCTCCTGCATATAATCATAGGTCAGCTTTCCGACAGTTGTCGGAAAAAATTCATCACTGTCCTGCATTTCCTGATAAATATTCGAGGTATGCAGGTGCTTGACCATCCAGCGTCCGTTATGCTTTTCAAACAGAAAGCTGCAGCGCTGCCGTGCTTCCACAATCATGCAGTCTTCCCCTCTGGTACGAACGGTAAACCGTCCCATCACGCCTGCGTGCTGTTCGCTTTCATCATCCAGATAAAAGACCGTATCCTCCAGCAGACAGGAGGGCACCTCGCGGCTGCCACTGTAAAAATAATCGGATATCGCCTGCTTTCCACGGAAAAACTCATGCTCACAGGGACCGATCCAGCTGACTTCCTCCAGAAACTGATCCAATACATATGCAATATCTCGTTCCGCATAAAATGCCCGGATAATCGACTCTGCGATTGCTATTGGCTCTGATGGCTGCTTCTGCATACTCTCACATCCTTTTATCCATATGAATTCAGTATAACACGGTTTTCCTTTTTGTCTACTGAAACAAAAGGCTCTTTGATTGTCTTATGATTTTCATATGACAGAATGGAAGCAAAAGACGTCTTCGCTTCCATTAAATCCGTTTGAACAACCGCTTATCCAGATTTTGTACAATAGAAGCAGAGGTCTGTATAAAGCTGCGCTTTCAATAAAAAAGGTCATGCATAAAATCATCAGTTTCCATTTACCAGCATGGCTCTGTTCGCCATATTCGATATACAGCTTCGTCCCGCATCCCTTGCTTAGGACAGTGCCCGATTCAGGATAAGAGCTCTGTAGCCTATATCCCCACAGCGCCCTTACGCATGGATATTCGCCTGAAACACTTTTTATCTACTTCACACATCGTTATCCGGATGCTGCAGCACTTTTTTGTCAGGTAGGAACGCATAGCCTGTTAGAAACGGATAAGCAGGCGTACAGGTAGCATGTTACAGCTGTGACAGCAAGGGGACCTCATCAGTATTTCTCCGCTATCGCATACGACAGATGGCATAAAGAAAGTGAAATCCAGCATTTCCATACTTTCGTACCAGTGTGTTTTCTGGTACAATAGCAGAAGAAACAGGAGGGATCTCATGAAGATACTTGATTCTGAAATTCAGCGTTTTTTCAATACCAAAAACTGGAAGATCGCATTGCGTTACTATGATCAGGATGTTGTGGATGAAATCGTGATTAGGGAAAGCGTTGCGGGCTGTGTATATGAGATACAGGCATCAGTTATGGTTTACGGATATGAGAATCACTGCAATATCCTTCTGAACAATAAGGGAGAAATTCTGGATTTCAGCTGCAACTGTCCGTATTGTGAACAACAGGAGCTCGCCTGCGGACATATCGGTGTCGTTCTGCTGGTTGTCTATGACCTAGAGCCGGAGTCCTTCCCGTTCACCTACAATCCGATGCATCAAAGAGAGGATGCCTTTCGTCGGTATCTGGAACAGCAGATGCTGGAGCGCTCGCGTTCCTTTATCGACCGCTATGCCCGAAAGGATCTGGCCAGATTTCAGGCAAACACCCTGCTTGACAAGGTACAGCTGCATGCCCATGTCGCCTATACGCATGAACTTACGCTGGACTATAAGGTCGGTGTTCAAAGGAAATATGTCGTTCGCAGTATCACCGGCTTCCTTGATGCCATAGACCGGCAGCTGGAGGTCGATTACGGGCGCCAGCTGAAATTCACGCATCACATGCAGGCATTCGATGAAGCTGCACAGGCACAAATTCTCTTTTTAAAGCAGTATATCAAGGAACATGAAACCCAGTATTCCTATGGCTACGGCTCCAGCCGCAAGCAGATTACAATCGATCAGAAATCCATGGATGACTTCTATGAGCTTTACAGCAACGATGCCCCGGAGTGTATCGATTTACAGTTTGCGGATGAGGACCGGCAGGAAATCGGATTGCGTATCGATATGCAGGAGGACTTTTTCATCATTACCACCCTGCTGTCCCTCGATCAGCTTCTGCGTGGTGAGAAACGCTGGTATTATATGGAAAACGCTACGTTGCAGCGCTTTTCTGCGGAGCTGAGTGAACAGCTGCACGATATGCTGGAGGAGCTGTGTGAGGATCGCCAGATTCTGATACATAAGGATGATATGATCCGCTTCTGTACCTATGTCATACCGGCAATACGCGAGTATGTGCATTTTGAAGGTATATCGCTGGATACCTTTATGCCGTATCCCATGGAGATTGACTGCTACGTCGATTTGGAGGATAACGGTGATATCTCTATCCGCCTGCTCTATCATTATGAGGACAGCCCCTCTCAGAATGCCTTTGCCCCGCATGCCGACTCCTCCTTGGAGCTGGATCATATCCGCCAGTACATCGAAACCTATGCAACACGTCTGGACCCGGATTCCCACATCGCCTATATCGACGAGCATGCCGCATATGCGCAGACGTTTGTCAAACAGGGGCTGGAATATTTGAACCAGATGTGCAATGTATATATCAGCGATGCACTGAAGCAAATGGAAACACCGAAGAAGGTCCATATGAATGTCGGTGTCCGAATGAAAAATCGGTTATTGGAGCTGGATGTCACCAGTGTGGATATACCTAGGGATGAATTGTACAGTGTTTTGCGCTCCTATCGCAAGAAGAAAAAATATCACCGTCTCAAAAACGGTGATCTCATTTACTTGCAATCCGAGGGGCTGCAGGAAACAGATGACCTGCTGCAGCTGCTGCACCTGACACCGCAGGATTTAAAAAATCAAACCATGCAGGTGGATACCTTCCATGCCTTTCAGCTGGATGATTTTGCAGAGCACAGCAATCATGTCGAGGTCATGCGGGGAACTGCCTTTCATACGATGATGGAACAGCTGCGCAGTGTGGAAACCGGAATCTATCCATTGGATCCGCATTATGATGCCATTTTGCGTGATTACCAGAAAACCGGTTACCAGTGGCTGAAAACGATGAGTGCCTATGGATTTGGCGGCATCCTCGCAGATGATATGGGGCTGGGAAAAACGCTGCAGGTGATTTCCTGGCTGGAAAGCATGCATCAAACCCATGATCTGCCCTGCTCCATCGTTATCTGTCCGGCCTCCCTGATTTATAACTGGAAGGATGAGATTCAGAAATTCGCCATGGATCTGCGTGCTCTTTGCATTCAGGGAACCAATACGCAGCGCCTGCAAAAAATCAGCGAGCTGCACAGCTATGATGTCCTGATCACCAGCTACGATTATCTGCGCAGAGATTATGAGCGCTATGACGGTCATACCTTTACCGCGATTCTGCTGGATGAAGCACAGTATATCAAAAACCATACAACCAAAAATGCGATTGCAGTGAAACAGCTGAAGGGCTCCTATCGGTTTGCATTAACCGGGACACCGATTGAAAATTCCCTTTCCGAGCTGTGGAGTATTTTCGATTTCCTGATGCCGGGCTATCTGTACAATTATCATCGCTTCCGTGAGCTGTTCGAGCGTGAAATTATCAAAAACGGAAATGAGAAGGCACAGGTCCAGCTGAAACACATGGTGGAGCCGTTTATTCTGCGGCGAATCAAGAAGGATGTTCTGCAGGATCTTCCGGATAAGATGGAGCAGGTATATTTTCAGGAATTCAATGCAGAGGAAAAGAAAATCTATTATGCCAATCTGGTATCCATCAATCAGGATTTACAAAAGAAGATGCAGATGGAGGAGGTTGATAAGTTTCAGGTGCTGGCAATGATGACCAGACTTCGTGAAATCTGTTGTGATGCACGCTTGCTATATGAAAATGTCACACTGCCCTCTACCAAGCTTCGCGGCTGTATGGATCTGCTGCTAACCGCGCGCAACAGCGGTCGTCGGGTATTGCTGTTTTCCAGCTTCACCTCCATGCTGGAGCTGATCGAGGAACAGCTGCGTACAGAAAATATACGGTATCTGAAGCTGACAGGGGAAACCAAAAAGGAGCTGCGGCATGCCTATGTGGAAAAATTTCAGAATGGAGAAGCTGACGTCTTCCTGATTTCGTTAAAGGCTGGCGGTACCGGCTTAAACCTGACCAATGCGGAAATCGTCATTCATTATGACCCCTGGTGGAACCTTTCCGCGCAGAATCAGGCAACCGATCGTGCCTATCGCATCGGTCAGACGAAGGATGTTCAGGTATATAAGCTGATTATGAAGGATACCATCGAAGAAAAAATCATGAAGCTGCAGGAGCGAAAGCATATCCTGAGTGACACCTTTATCAGCAGCAGTGAAACAAGCATCACCAGCATGAGCAAGGACGAAATCATGGATTTGTTTACAATGGAGCCCTTTGTACAGGAAGCGGATTTTGACGAAGGCTCCACCGAATAATCTCCCCCCTTATTGCGGTTTCAGGACTGCACCCCTATACATATAGAAAATCAGACGACTGTGAAAGCAGCCGTTTTTCTTTGTAGCATACGGCTTGTAAGGCACGTGTCATAGATAAGTTAATGCCGATTGAGCAAAGCGTCTCTATCCGATGCTGCAAGCCGAAAAACACATGATCTTTTCTTTGCTACTGCACCATCAATCCTATCCTGCAGGAACTACAGTCAGCGGTATTCATAAATGCTCTGATTTGAGCAACCGCTTCTTTTCGCTCCTTCATACCCCGGCAGATACTTGCCGTATTTTATCCGCTTTTATGGAGGATAAATAAAAAGCTGTATAGATGAAGTATACAAGTGTATATCATCCATACAGCATTGACTGTATATATAGAAAGCTTATGCGTGCTTCAGGAATGCCTTATAGCCCTTTGTCGCTTCCCAGATATCAATTTTGCTGGCAATTTCCCATGGCGCGTGCATATTGTGCAGTGCAATACCGCTGTCAATAACCTCCATGTTATACTGTGCCAGAATATAGGCGATTGTTCCGCCGCCGCCCTGGTCAACCTTACCAAGCTCTGCTGTCTGGAAGGTTACATTTTCTGAATCCATGATGTTTCTCAGCTCTGCCATATATTCCGCATTGGCATCATTGCAGCCACCCTTACCGCGGGAGCCTGTATATTTATTGAATACCAGACCATGTCCCATGAAGGCAGAGTTTTTCTCTTCATTCACAGCTGCATAATTCGGATCAAACGCAGCGGAAACATCACTGCTCAGCATCTTGGAATTTTTCAGTGCTCGACGCACATTCAGCTCACTGTACTCACCAAGGCGATCCATTACCTCAGCTACGGTGTTTTCAAAGAAGCGGGAATGCTGACCGGTTGCACCAATGCTTCCAACCTCTTCCTTATCAACCAGCAATGTCACAGCCGTACGCTTAACGGATTCTGTTTCCAGCTGTGCCATCATAGAGGTATATGCACAGATGCGATCATCATGCCCGTATCCGGCAACCATACTGCGATCCAACCCGTAGTCTCTTGCCTTTCCGGCAGGTACGACCTCGATTTCCGCAGATACGAAATCATCCTCTTCAAAATCATATTTTTCCTTCAGCAGCTTCAGAATATTCGCCTTAACAGCATCCTTTTCCTCGCCAGCCAGCGGCATGCTTCCGATCGTCACATTCAGGTCTTCCCCCTCGATGACATTGCTTGCCTTTTTGCTCATCTGATCCGCAGACAGATGTACCAGCAAATCACTGATTCCTACGATTGGATCATTATCATCCTCACCGATATTCAGCTCAATCACCGTTTTGTCCTTCTTCACAACTACACCATGCAGCGCCAGTGGCAGGGTAACCCACTGATACTTTTTGATACCGCCGTAATAATGCGTATCCAGCATCGCGAATTCCTTATCCTCATACAAAGGATTCTGTTTGATATCCAGACGCGGAGAATCCACGTGTGCTCCCAAAATATTGCATCCGGCAGCCATCGGCTCCTCACCGATCAGAAACAGGGCAATTCCCTTGCCCATATTGTTGGCATACACCTTGTCACCGCTTTTCAGCGTTTCTTTGTTTTTGATGATATCCTCCAGATTACGATATCCATAGGTTTCCGCAATACGGATACTTTCGCTTACGCATTCACGCTCTGTCTTGCAGTCGGAAATATATTTTTTGTATCCTTCACAATAATCGAATACTTCCTTTAATCCTGCTTCATCATACTTTTTCCAAGCATTTTCTCTCATAGTCTACCTCCGTTGTTCACTGTCTTCTATTATAATTCGTATCCAGGATAAAGACAACTCCTGTGCCATTGTTTTTCCTTATCTTTCCAAAAGCGCTCTGGAAAGCTTCAAAATTGACTCCTGCTTCAGGGAATTGTATATGCGAAGCTCACCTTCAGCTGAAGAAGGCTTTCTACATTCACCACGTTCCAGCAACAACTCCTGCACATGTCTTGCCGTACCTACATTGCCGTCTACAAGTGCGATGTGGTCTCCGATCAGATGCCGAAGCTGACTGCGGTAGAACACAAAATGTGTACAGCCCAGTACAATGCTGTCCATGCGTTCCATATCGTAGGGCTCGAGGTATTCACGAAGTGCACAGTCTACTGCCTGCGCATCATCCAGTCTGCCTGCCTCGACGAGCTCCACCAGCTTCGGACATGGCTGTCGGTAAATGGTATTATCCTCATCAAAGCGGGACATCAGCTGTTCAAATTTCTGTTCCTTTAGTGTAAACTGCGTTGCGAGTACAAGAACATGCTGCTGATGTCTGCCATCTACAGCAGGCTTTAATGCCGGCTCCATTCCAACAATCGGAAGGTCGGGATACAGGGTGCGAAGCTCCTTCACACAGGCACTGGTTGCCGTATTGCAGGCGATGACAACTGCCTTTACACCCTGACTGATAAAAAACGCACAGATGTTGCGACAACGCTTTGTTATTTCCTCTTTTGTTTTTACTCCATAGGGTGCATAGCTGGAATCACCGAAATAGAGATAATCCTCCTGCGGCATGAAAGAGCGCAGTTCCTTCAACACGCTGATTCCTCCCAGACCTGAGTCAAAGACACCAATCGCCTTGTCTATGCTGGACATATGTATCAACCTCCAAAATCATATACAATAGATATTATACCCTTTTTTTGGAAAGCTTGCATCTGTTTTAAAGAAAATCAGACACGTTTGCAAAGGAGCTGGGATGGATGACAGATACACGGATGCAGCAAGGTACATAGCAGGCAGTCACTGCTGCCATTCGCTATGGCAGAAGGCGTATACTGGATACACCTTTCCTCCATACTTCCTGCTTCATCCAATCAGCAATTCGATCCATGAGGTTATACACCTATACAAAGTATACAGAAAAGCACTGGTCAATCGGATGGCTGCATATGCTTTTCATTACAAAGCATGCAGAGGGGCATCAATCAAAAGCATAACTGCATACAGACCACACCTTATAGGCAGCCGTTTGCGTACAGAATCAAATGCTGCCGAAAAAGAGAGCACGGTAATTCCTTTATAGATGCATCATTTACGAACACCAAAAACCCCGTATAACGAGGTACCGTCATCCTCCGGTATCCGTTACACAGGGCAAAGCGGATGTTGCAATCAAGAACGCCTGTAAGCATATGCTTTCTTAATGATTTATCCTATTGCATCTTCAGCAAGGTCATGCAGAAAGAAAATATACCTTTACCATGAACAAACTGCAACGTCGTTACGCAGTGATTCTCTCTGTTAGGCAGTGCTGTATATCCTCTAGCATAAGATCACTCTGCAGGCGGTTTTCCTTCAGTATTTCATCAACATCGTAACGGTCAATGAATGCCTTCTGCAAGCCATAATTCAATACCTTTATATCACTGTTTCCATAAAAGCGGGCAATTTTCTCACCAAAGCCGCCATCGAGGATACCATCCTCCAGCGTTACGACAACCGAATGCTTTTGCTTCAATTTCTCCAGCAGCTCACGATCCACTCCTGTGATAAAACGCGGATTGATCAAGGTAGCGTTGACTCCCTCCCGCTGCAATGCATCGGCGAGCTGTTTCCCTTTTTCATAGAAAGAGCCAAGCGCCAAAATTGCGACAGTATCCCCATCCTGTGTCACCTGATAGGAATTCAGCTGATCATAGCTTGCGGCAATCGGCATATCATTTCCGGATGTGACAGCAATACCGGGAACACGCACCGCTACCGGGTATTGCTTCTGATGCAAGCCCCAAGCCAGCATCGCTTCATATTCTTCCTTGCAGGTTGGAGCCAGATAAACCAGATTCGGAATATTGGACAGCATAGCGATATCGAAAATCCCCAGATGTGTGACATCGTTCATACCATACACACTTGCAGCAAATATGAGCAGCAGAGCCGGATTGTTATTGATGCATAAATCCTGAGACAGCTGATCATAAGTTCTCTGAAGAAAGCTGCTATATACGCCATATACCGGTTTTCCCCGATTAGCTGCGATTCCGGATGCCAGTGCCACAGCATGCTCTTCTGCAATTCCAACATCTACAAACTGCTTACCTGCCTGTTTTCTTCGTTCCTCATGAAATCCAAATACGGCAGGGGTGCCGGATGTAATAGCAACAACTGAAGGATCCCTCTGCATTTCCTTTAACAGGAAACGTGCGGTCAAATCTCCATAGTCCTCCCCCTGTTCCGTGTATAGGGGAGTGCCATCCTCCAAATGAAACGGCATATTCCAATGCCAGTCCTCCTTGTGTTGCTCTGCCAGCGCATATCCCTTCCCCTTCTGTGTACAGATATGGACAACGACAGGCTGCGCAGAATCCTTTACCTGTAAAAATGCAGAGATCAGCTGTTCCAGATCATTGCCATCCTCAACGAATACATACGCAAGCCCCATCGCCTTGAACAGATTGCAGGAGGCTGTTCCACGAGTTTCCCGCAGCAGCTTCAGATTTTCATACAGTCCGCCATGATTTTCCGCGATAGACATAGCATTGTCATTTACCAAAATAATCAGATTACCCTGAAGCTCATGTGCAAAATTCAGTCCCTCCAAGGCCTCTCCTCCACTCAGTGAGCCATCACCGATTACCGCAATCACATTATATTGTTCCTTGTGCAGATCACGTGCCTTCGCAAGACCTGCTGCCAGAGATACAGAGGTAGAGGTATGGCCGATGGTGAAGAAATCATGTTCACTTTCCTGCGGATTTGTATAACCACTCACCTCGTCATAATACTCCTCCTGTAAAAATGCCCGACTTCTTCCTGTCAACAGCTTATGGCAATAGCTCTGATGCGATACATCAAATACCATTTTATCCATCGGGGAGTCAAATACATAGTGCAAAGCAATCGTTGCTTCCACCATTCCCAGATTCGGGCCGATGTGACCGCCATGACGGCTCAGCTTCTGCAGCAGTGCCGTGCGCATTTCATTTGCCAGCACCTGCAATTCTTCCTTTCGCAGATTTTTCACGTCCTGCGGACCTTTTATGTTTTCCAGATACATACGTAATTCCTCACTTTCCGTTGAGCGCTTATCCTTTTATATTAAGCTGCTCGTGTCACTTGCTTCAAGCAGCTGTACACACTGCTTCAAGAACATGGGGATTGTATCATCTGGAGCGAACTCCAAGTCAATACACTTTTATATATTTTTTTTTATTATAATCTACAGAGCTATATCCGCTTTCTATGCTTATGAATAGTGACTGTAGCAGCGCTGACTTTTTCACGTGTTTGCAGCCCTTTTAACATCAAAACCGCCTTCTCCTCCCTCTTATGCCAGATAACCGGAATATAGCTTGTGTAAAGATATATGAATCGGTATAATGGACATATGAGGTGAGCATAAATGCTACAAATGACAAAACGACAGAAAAAACTGGTTGCATGCCTGCACAATCATCCCAGTGAATTTCGCAGAGCAGACGATTTAGCAAAAGATCTGCAGCTGTCACAGCGTACCATTCGCAATGAAATACGGCAGATCAACGAGCTGTTCGATGAACCGCTCATACTCTCCTGGAAGGGAAAAGGCTATCAGTTAAATCCAAATAATCAGCTTCCTGACGACGTGATGAACGTAGAGTCCGATAGTGGCAGCCGAAAGTTTCATATTCTGAAGCAGCTGCTTTCCTGCGATCAGGTGAATTACTATGAACTGGCAGATGCATACTACATCAGCGAATCAACGCTTGATAAAACCCTGCAGGAATTGAATCACATTATACATACACGATACGAAAACATCAGCATCCAGCGAATCAACAATCAGGTACAGATTGACTGTGATGAGAAACAGAGAAGACTTGTATATTCCTGCTTCCTCGTTCATGAGATTCAGGAATATGATTTCGATATCCGCAATTACACAGGCTTCTTCAGCTCCTGCAATATTTTAGAATTAAAAAGCTATATCGTAAGCTTTAATCGAAAACACCATCTGGGCATGCGAGATTTTGAGATTTTTTCATTTATTCTTCATATCGCCGTTATGATGGAACGCATTGCGAAGGGCTGGGATATCACCAACCCCAAAGAACAAGCAGAAGAGAAATCCCGAAAGCTGGCTGAAGAATTTTACAAAGGCTTATATGAACAGCAGCGCATCATTCTGTCCGCCTCTGAATTAAATTATCTAGCCCTGCTGTTTTCAGGAAAAATATCTCGTATCACATCAGAAAAGGTTCAGGATTACGAACAATTTATTGAGGACATCATAAACGAGATCAAGCAGATTTATGATATCGACCTGTCCCAAAATGAATCTTTCCGTGACAGCCTGCTCGTTCACCTGCTGGGGCTTGATGCGCGTATAAAAACCAATTCCTTTTTAAGCAATCCTCTTATTCAGGATACAAAACAGCATTTTCCACTTTTATACGATATGAGTGTTTATGTAGCATCCCGTATACAGCAAAAATTTGATTGTGCGCTGATTGAGGATGAAATAGGTTATCTGACCCTGCATCTCATGAATGCGGTAGAAAAAATCCAGCAGAAGCTGACCAGAAAAATCATCTTGATCACCTCTTTGGGCAGAGCACAAAATCAATATTTGATATCGAGGCTGACAAATGCTACCAGCCATTTTCTTATTGAGGTCATCCGTTGCGTATCCATCTTTGAAACAGCTCAGATTAATGAGCTTACAGCAGACCTGATCGTTTCAACCATGCCTATGAAGCTGCATACGGATATCCCGATATACACCTGCAGTAATTTCTTACATGATGCGGAAATCAAACAGATTCTCATGCTGCTATCAAAGGATGAGCATCCCTCCAAGCGGTTGCAGCAGCTTAAACAGTTTTTTGATGAACGGCTCTTTTTCACAGAAATGGACTTCACCAGCGATCGAGATGCAATTCGTTTTCTATGCGATGGACTCATGGAAGCAGGCTGCTGTGATGAAACGTTCTATGATAAAGTCATAGAACGAGAACGCATCGCCCCCACAGCATATGGCAACCTGTTCGCAATTCCTCATCCTATTGAGAAATGTGCATTTCGCAATGCTATCGCCGTATGTTCACTGAAACACCCTATTTTATGGCAGAATAAGAAGGTGCGTATCATTTTTCTATTCTCCTTATGTCCCGGGCATAATCGTGATTTCGAGGATATTTTTGAACAGCTGGTAAGTCTTCTCAATGATGTCAGCAATGTCAAGCTGCTGCTGCGTCAGACCACATTGTCTGGCTTTCTGGATACCTTCAGCTCCCTTTAGCTACCCGTTGTATAATAGTGAATCGTATAGCCTTCCTCCAGATAACAGATGGAACTGCTGTGCAAATGCTTCCGCAGCCATGGTACCATAGCCTTGCATCCTGCTATCTCACAACCTGCGTGATTTACAACAATCATCGGAATATGCTGATCGATTGCATATTGTGCTGCATCATAATTGTTGATGCCGTCGTCACTAACGATGACAGCATCCGGATAAAATTCCAGAAGCTCATAAAGATTCGTTGCGGCGCCACATCCGATGGCAATACGATGAATCTTTTTTTGTGGATTCCCAAACATATAAACACCCAGCTCGCCATCCTGCCGTAAAGCTTCAGCGACATGGTGTGCCAGTGCCTCCGCAGTCATTTCAGGTATGGATGCTGCCTGATAGTAAGAGGATACAAACCGCTCTTCAAATGTGAATCCAAGCCGGAAAGCCCACTGATCTGCAACACCGTATTCCTTTATACAGTCCCACACATCATGACAGCGGTATACGCTGATCCCATGCTCCTTCAATATCCTTTTCTTTTCTTCTGCCGCTTTTAATGCAGCTGTATGCATCTGCGTAGAGCATTGATAAAACGGATTTTCATGCGTTATGATGAAATTGACCCTCTGCTTCACTGCCTCCAATATCGCGCCTTTACTCGCCACCCAGCATATTCCGATGCCTCTTACTTCCTGCTGATCATCTCCAAACAGCAGATGATCTCTTGTTTTCACATTGCGGCGCACCCAGGTGCCCTGCTGTTCCAGCAGTGCTGTAACTTCATGTATCTTCATTGCAATAGCCTCCTCTTCACAAGTATTAGATATCGAAAAAACACATCAGCGATGTGCTTTTCACGTTGTTTTATTCTTCTGTTTCCTCCATAGCCTCCAAACGGACACACTGTTTTTCATGTGCCTTGAAGAACGGATAATACATGACAATGTCAAGAATAATCAGAGCAATAATCAGGAACAGTGCACGAATATCCATCGTTGACAGAAATGCTCCCGGAAGGGATGGCATCTGCCAGGAAAGCATGGCAAACGTTCTACCTATGATGTTATATTTCATCAATGTAAAAGCTATGACTGCATTCACTGTTGATGTCATCAGAAATGGTATGAGATAAAACGGATTCAGCATAATCGGCACACCGAAGATAATCGGTTCACCAATACCGAAGAAGGATGGGAGTATGCCAATACGCCCCACTGTTTTCAGCTGTTTTGATTTTGAGCGAACAAGCAGAATCGCTAATGCTAATAGAGAACCGCAGCCTCCGATAATGACGAAATATACCCAGAATGGTGTTGTAAATACATGTGGCAGAGCTTCTCCGGCAGCTTTCGCCGCTGCGTTGATTGACAGATTTCCATCACGGATCGGTCCCAATACACCAGCTAAGGCCGCATCATGGATACCGAAAAACCAGAAGAAGTGTACCAGCAGGGTCATAATCACTGTAAATAGGAGACTGTCCGCTGCCTGGAAGGATGGTGCCATCGCCCCGTATATAAACCCCGGAAAGGTTGTGTTAAACGCATGGAATACAGCATACACTGCCACATAGCATGAAATGATGATAAAGCCTGGTACCAGTGATGCAAATGTTTCAGATAATGATGCCGGTACACTTGGCGGTAAGGTTATCCTTCCCCAATTATGGGAACGCATGAAATGATATGCTTCTACTGTGAAAATCGCGATGATGATTGCCGGCAACAGACCGCGCCCATCCATATAGGAAATCTCCGCAATTTTTCCATCCCAGCCTAATTGCTGCGGTGTCAGTACGAGCATTAGAAAACCACAGACAGAAAGCATGGTAGGCATCAATACATCGTGCTTAAAATGCTTCGTCAGAAAATAGGTAATACCGATGCATACATAAACCGCCATTCCCCCCAAAGTTAATGCGTTGATCCATGACAGCAACGTAGCATTATCCTGTGCAAAGGATGCCCATGCCAGAAGAAAGCCGTTTGTTGTCTCCTCGCTAACCGGTGCTGCACCGATGACGGCAGCCACCCCACCCATCAGTGTAATCGGCATTAAAGAAATGAATGCATCACGTATTGCTTTTAAATGCCTTTGTGAACTTAATTTATTAGCCAGCGGCAGAATATGTTTTTCTATCTTCTCGTTAAATGTAGCGAAACTCATAACTGTTCTCCTCCTTCTATGACATCAGTCTTTCAGTATTTTTTTGATTTCTTTATATACACCCTTGCCATCCATCATACCGTAATGCTGTGGTGCAATGGCTTTAACCGGTATTGCTACCTGTGCTTCAATTGTCGGAATCTGATGACGAATCTGCGGACCCACCAGAATCAGATCTACGCCATCCACATAATCGATGAATTCTGCCTCCCCGTAGGCATGAACCTCCATCGTACCTGCACTCGCCTCCTGAATACGTTTTGCCAGCATTCCTGTTGACATTCCCGCATTGCATACCAGCATAATCTTTTTCATAATTTTCCTCCCTGTCTCAGCGCTTTTGCTGCTCAATCATATTTTTAAACCAGGTATAGCTCTTCTTTGGTTTCCGCTGCAACCCGTTTTCAAAATCTACGGCAACGAGGCCATACCGCTTTTCACAACCATTCTTCCAGGAATACAAATCAAAGGAGCTCCATGCGAAATATCCACGTACATCAACACCAGCCTCCATAGCCTCATGCATTGCCTGCAAATGATCCTTCATAAAGGATATCCGATAATCATCCTGCACTTCATTCACGGTAACATCCTCATACATTCCGATTCCGTTTTCTGTAATATAAACAGGTAGATTGTATTTCGCCTTTACCTCAAGCAATCCATCCTTTAAACCCTTCGGATAGATTTCGGTATCCCATTCCGTATAGGTACTGGCAGGATCATGCATAACCTGTTCAAACCAGCCTTTGACAATCACTTTACTGCTTCCCTTTCCCTGCTTTCCGCTATTGTTCACAACAAAGGTGGTTTCTCCTTCTGTATACGGCTTGACCAGTGTACGCGAGTAATAATTCAATCCCAGGAAATCAACGGTGTACTCTTTGATAATCTGCAGCTGTGCGGGCTGTATCATCGAAAGATCATACGTTTTAGACAGCTCACTAAGCAAATCAATCGGAATTTCTCCTTTGGCGGCAGTATCCAGAATCCAGTTGTTGCAATAATTATCTGCATAGCGCATAGCAATCCTTGTATTTATCGTGTCATCAACCCCATTCACTGGTGTAAAGCTGTGCACAATACCGATCGTTCCGGGATATTTTCCCTGACGGAATGCACGAACACCAAGTGCACTAGCATACATAACATGATAAGCTGCATGGATCATCGCCTGTGGATCCTGTCTGCATGGCGGATAATTGCCAATTAAATAACCGCTTGCTATAAACCATTTCGGCTCATTGAACGTAACCCAATGATTTACCTTCTCATGAAAGTTGTCAAAGCATACTCTGGCATAGGTTTCAAAGGCCTCACAAACCTCTTCATTCTGCCAGCCTCCGCAATCCTCCCAATACTGTGGAAGATCCCAATGGTACAGTGTTACGAATGGTTCAATTCCATATGTATGGCATGCATCCAGCAGTCGATGATAAAAAGCAATCCCCTTTTCGTTTATCTCACCTGCTTTATTTTTAATGATTCTAGGCCATGATAACGAAAACCGATATGCATTTTGTCCGCCCTCTTTCATCATACGGATATCCTCTTCAAACCGATGATAGTGATCACTTGCAATATCTCCATTTTCCAGCCCTTCTTCATGCAGATAATGATCCCACATAGATTCCGCTTTATCATCCAGATTCCATGCCCCCTCACATTGGTAGGAGGCACTTGCTCCGCCCCATAAGAAATTATTGCTCATATTTTTCCATCCTCTCATATAACTCGATCAGCTCTCCACTCATCTCCACAGCGATGGAGGATGAAGTGATGTGATCTTCTGCGTGAATCAGTAAAAGGTTCATATCAAGCTCTCCTTCCTGATTGGCCATGATGCGCAGCAGCTTCGCATGAAGCTTCTGTGCCTCCACCATTTCTTCTTTTGCTATGCTCAGCTTTTTTTCACCTTCCTTAAATGCGTTGCTTTTTACAAGCTGTAATGCTTCATAAGCTGTGCTGCGTGCATTCCCGCTGTGTAGTATCAGCTGAAAAGAATATTGCTCGGTATCAATCATCATAATCTCACTCCTTCTTTAACTGCCTTTATTTTACACCTCTCTTCCATTCACGAAAAATTTACATTTGCCGCTGTATAGCGGTAAATTCACAACCTATTTCAGAGAAGCTGTTTACAGAATACACAAAGAAATAAAATATGATTGACTTCCTTTCCATAAAAAGGTAAAATTAAATTATAATTAAGAATTATTCTTAATTTAACTATAGAGGAGATAAGTATATGAGTAAACATTTATCCATGGATGTACGGGTACCAATCGAGGAAGGAAACCCGGCCATTCGCAGAATTGAAAGTCTCTGTATCAAATGCGGACAGTGTCGGGACGTATGTCAGAAACAGATTTCCGTCGGTCATCATTACGATCTTTTAAAAACCGGAGATACAGCGATCTGTATTCATTGCGGACAATGCGCCAATGTCTGTCCTACCGGTGCTATCACAGAAATTCAGGACTGGATGCAGGTACAGTCTGTCATTCAGGACAGCGGTAAGACCGTAATCGCCATCACATCTCCAAGCGTCCGTGTCTCTCTGGGAGAGGAATTCGGCATGCAGCCGGGAAGCTATGTTGAAGAACAGATGGTAGGCAGTCTTCGTGCACTTGGTTTTGATTATGTGTTCGATACGACCTTTGCTGCTGATTTAACGATTATGGAAGAGGCAAGTGAGCTGATTGAGCGTATACAGACGAAACAGCCACTGCCGCAGTTTACCAGCTGCTGCCCTGCCTGGGTGAAATTCGCAGAAACCTATTATCCGGAGCTGCTGCCTAATTTATCCACCAGCAAATCACCAATTTCCATGTTTGCACCAACCATCAAAACATGGTTTGCGGAGAAAGAAGGTCTGGATGCAGATGATATTTATGTTGTAGCCATCACACCGTGTACAGCGAAAAAGTTTGAAATCATGAGAGAGGAATTAAGCGATGCCGCAAATTATCTGGATCGAAAGCCTGCGCAGGACTGCGATCGTGTAGTCACAACAAGAGAACTGGCACACTGGATGCGTGCGCGTAATCTGGATTTGGAAAGCGTAGAAGAAAGCGATTATGATTCTTTGATGCCAAGAGGAAGCGGTGCCGGTATCATCTTCGGTAATACAGGCGGCGTCATGGAGGCAGCAATTCGCAGTGCATATTATTTCCTGACAAAGGAACAGCCGCAAAAGAATCTTCTCCAGCTGGAGGCTGTGCGCGGCATGGAGGGGGTTCGTAAGGCCGAACTGACTATTCAGGAGCTGCCTTTGAAGGTTGCTGTTGTTCATGGAACCGATAATGCCAGAAAGTTTTTACATCATCTCAAGGAGAGCAAGGAGCACTTTGACTTCGTAGAGGTTATGACATGTCCGGGAGGCTGTATTTCAGGCGGTGGACAAACGAAGCATATCGGCGAGGATATGGATACTGTCCGAAGGGCAAGAATTCAGTCACTGTATGATAAGGACAGCAGTATCACTCTACGCAATTCTCACGATAACCCGCATATTCAGAAGGTGTATGCGGAATTTTATGGGAAGCCGCTCAGTGATCTGGCAGAAGCATTGCTGCATACAAATTACGAAGCAAGAAACGATTTACAGGAGAATCCATCCCGCTATGAAGCTATGTATCAAGCAGATACACCTGCACAGGAGCCTGTCAAAGAGCAGACTATGGATGTACGCTACCGCTGTACCATCTGCGGTTATATTTATGAGGGTGATATCACGAAGGAGTCTGATGATTACAAATGTCCGATCTGCACGGTTCCAAAGGATATGTTTGCAAAGATGGAGGATGCACCTGTACAAGAGCCTGTCAAAGAGCAGACTACAGATGTACGCTACCGCTGTACCATCTGCGGTTATATTTATGAGGGGGATATCACGAAGGAATCTGATGATTACAAATGTCCGATCTGCACGGTTCCAAAGGATATGTTTGTAAAGGTAGAGGATGCACCTGTACAAGAGCCTGTCAAAGAGCAGCCTATGGATGTACGCTACCGCTGTACCATCTGCGGATATATTTATGAGGGGGATATCACGAAGGAACCTGATGATTACAAATGTCCGATCTGCACGGTTCCAAAGGATATGTTTGAAAAAATATAATGGTTATATGAACGCAATACCTGTGTTAATACATGGGTATTGCTTTTTTCGATAACAAGCAGAATATCTATACAAGAGAATCAATCTGCAGATGATTGAATACTTCCAATGTGTCTATTGCAGAAGCTTCTTACTAACAAAAATCATAATGTGGCCATTCCCTATAACATGAACAATAACGCAGGCATTCCCTGTCCTAATCAAATCTCTCTATATATATGCATATGAATTATGTCTTTTCTTTTTTGGCATGCAGAAAAGGTATGCTTGAAACAAAAAAAGGACACTTAGGTCCTTCGCTCACTTCAAAAAGTGTTAATTCAGCTATTCATCCTTTTCATATCACTCAGTAGCTGTTCCAGCTTTTCTTCCATCGTATCGTCCGAAAACTGGCAGGTACCGACAACACGGTGACCGCCACCGCCATACTTCAGCATCAGCGCACCGACATCAATCGTGCAGGTTCTGTTCATTATACTGTAGCCAACAGCTGCAGAACAGCCATTTCCACCCTTACCATTTACAATCCATACAGAAATATTCGCATCCGGATACAGGCCATAAATCAGAAAACGATTGCCGGTATAAATTGGGTCAACACCGCGAAGATCGGAAATGATAATTTTGTTTTGTACCGTTGTATGCTGCTTCACCATATCGATGAATTTTTCAGTCTGGTCCCAATACAGCTCTATACGTTCCCGAACATCTGCTTCTGCCATAATTTCATGGATATTCATCGTACTGCACCAGTTTATCATTTCTTCCATCAATGCATAATTACTGATTCTGAAATTGCGAAATCGTCCCAGCCCGGTACGCGGATCCATGATAAAACCAAGCAGAATCCAATCATTGGGATGCAACACCTCTTCAAAGGTTAAATTGGCACTGTCCACCTTATCCACCGCTTCCAGTAAATCATCATATCTTGGGAACCGTTCTCTGCCTCCATAATAATCATAAATGATATGAGCACAGCTTGGAGAATATCTGCTTTCCCCCTTGTATTTTCCTTTGTATGCATTACGTTCCTCTTCACTGGAATGATGATCAAACCACAGACCACAGCCTTCCACAAAGGGAACATTCGCAAGACAGTCATCCTGTGTAACCTCAATCAAGCCGTCCTGCAAATCCTTTGGATGAACGAATTTCCAATGATCGATGACCCCTGCTTCCTTCAGAAACACAGCACATGCCAATCCATCGAAATCCGATCTTGTCAATAATCTCATGTGAGCTCCTCCTTTGATATGTATACCATCAGTTTATCACTAAATATAAGCACAAGCAAGAGAAAGCCCTTTCAATAGATACTTATACTGTATCAATCATCGCTGTGTGCAGCCTTCTTTACACACAGATTTCACAACAATATAACATCAGATATGTGATATGAATAGAGCATCGCTCCCATTAAATATAGATTCTGTGTCGCGTAATTGTTATACACTTTATTGGCTATATGGTTTTTGTTTCACACCGTAAAAAGAAAGCATCATACAGTGATTGGTTTATATGATCGCAGCTTCTTAGCTATGTGGAAAATCAAATCTGAAAAACACACAGGTATTGGAAACAGCTGTCTATTAATATTACCTCGATTTCATTTGCATAGCGCTTTTCTTTCTGTGAACAGGACGAAGCATGGCTGTCATTCGCTAGGAATGTAAAAGGATGAAAATCCCTTAGGTTTTCGATAGAAGAATGTCCCCCTGCAGATAAGAAAAAAGGATCAAGAGCATCACAAGCCGATGAACTTAACCCTTTGTTCTTTTGTTTTGCGACGATATTCTAAAGAAAATAAGACCCTATTTAAATTAGATCCTTATCTTCTTTCGTATAGCCTATGATACCTGCTTCTGCTTATTGGAAATGCTCCAGCAGCAGCTTCTCCGCTTCCGCACTCCACAATCCTTTATTTCTTTGGCAGACAGCATCCAGCTCCTTAAAGAACGGATCCTGTTCTCCCAGCTTTCCAAAATCATCGATCGCCGTCATCGGCATATTGATGTGTGTATAGACAAGCTTTTTACCTCCCGGCACATCCGGCAGATTCTTTGTTGTTTCCACTACAGAATCCAGACCTCCGACATGGGTAATCATAACCGCCGATTTGATCAGTCCCTTTGCTTCTTTTTCAATCGCTTCCTTCATATCATCAATCGTTCCACCGGTTGATCCGATGATTTTACTTCTGGAATAGTGACAATCATACAGATTGATCATGGAAGAGAAGTTCATGTCAGTTGGTCCTGCAAACAAATTCATACAGCCATCATATGCCATAATACGATTTCCCAATTCGCAGACCGCACGGTTCGGTATATACACAAAGACATCGTCATAGCCCTTTCCCTCGGTCAATGCCATCAGCTCCTGTACCGGATCTTCCATGGAAGCTGTGTTCACATAGAGCAGCTCAACGCCATGTGCTGCCGCTTCTTCTTCACTGATCACCTCTCTTGCACGACTGATTCGCTCATCGTTGATTTCTGTCACAACGATGCGCTTCGGCTTATTTTCAAAGGTAAGACCATAGCTGATTGCCCCCAATCCCATTGGTCCGCAGCCGCCAAGTATAATGATATTGCCGCCCTCCTTTGTGCCCATCACGTGCTGATAGGTACCCGGAACGGTATGATAGTTTGTGTGATAGCCGCCAATTACACAGCTGACAGGCTCTGCCACACTGCTTGCGAAATAGCCATCGCCCTCAAAGGTCCACAGACATCCTGCTTCAATGATATCATTGGGAAAGATACAATACTGCGTATCTCCACCGCACCACTGATAGGAATATCCCGGACTTTCCATCTGTCCCGGAATAGCCGGCTGCTGTGCAAATTTCTGTCCCGGCTGAAAGCGATCCTGCCACTTCTTTCCTACCTGCACGATATCACCGGCAAACTCATGTCCGATGATGATTGGATGATCCGCTACATCGTTTGGCACACGCTTATGGTTTGCCCCCTGCTTTACCGTTTTCCATGTGGACATACAAATGCTGTCGCTGACTACCTTTACAAGAATTTCGTCCTCCTTGATTTCCGGTAAATCGAACTCCTCCAGACGGATATCATCTACGCCATACAGACGCACTGCTTTTGTTTTCATATCAAATTTCCTCCAGTTTCTTGATTGTTACCTGCTTCATCAGCTTTTCCACAACCGCCTTTTCAGCAGGCTGTGTTCCTTTTGTCATAACAGCTCCCGCACTGCATGCGACTGCCAGAGCAATCAGCTGTTCCATTGTATTGTTTTGTTCCAGAGCATAGGCGATCGCTGCCACCATGGCATCCCCCGCACCTACGCTGGAATGCGCCTGAATATGCAAAGCCTCTGCCTGATATACTCCCTCATGACTGAGAAAGATACTGCCTTCCTTCCCCATGGATACGACAACCAGACGGCATTCCTCATTCAGCAGTGTTTTTGCCAGAGAAATGATTTCCTCATTGGAGCAGCTCTGTGAAATTCCAAAATATGTCGCAAGCTCATATTTATTCGGCTTGATTGCATAGGGCTTTGCCTGTATCCCCTGCGCAAACAGCTCCCCATCCGCATCCAGAACAACACGGGCACCCTGCTGCTTCACAATGTCAATCAGCTCCCGATAAATATTATTACGAACACCTGCAGATACATTACCACTCAGTACCACAAGATCATCCGGCTGAATCAGGGAAAGAATTTTTTCCTTTAAGCGCTTAATTTCCGTTTCTGTGATAACCGGGCCAGCCTCGTTCAGTTCCGTAAGCTCCATATCGTGATCCAATACCTTCAGGTTGGTACGGGTCATTCCCTCCACCCATACAAAATCATTTTCAATTACAAGCTCATTCAGTACCTTTTGGATGTATTCTCCGGCTGATCCAGCCAGAAATCCGGTCGCTATGCTTTTCCCCTGCAGGGCATGAATGGTTTTGGATACATTAACACCCTTTCCCCCGGCGTCCTGCATCACATTTTTCAATCGGTTCAAACCGCCCGGAATCATCACATCCACCTCTGCCGTTTTATCAATAGCGGGATTGAAGGTTACGGTAAGAATCATGCCGCATCACCTGCCAGAATATCATAAACGGTATCGACATCCCCTGCGACAACCTTTTCCACCATTTCCATCTCTCCAAGCTTCTCTGCAATATTGGCAAGAATCGCCATATGATCATCATTTTTTGCGGCAATGCCGATCACAATACGCGCTCTGCCTTCCGCCCACTTGATACCATCCGGATAAATCATAACAGCAATTCCCGTCTTTCTTACACAGTCCTTTACCTCATATTCCCCGTGAGGAATTGCAATATCATTACCGATATAGGTAGTCAGGGAGTGATCCCTATTCAGCATTCCCTGAATATATCCTTCATCGATATATCCGGAATTCTGTAACAGCCTTCCCATGGCTATGATTGCCTCATCACTGCTGTCGGCATGGCAGTTTAACAGAATGTTGCTCTTTTCCAGTATATTGTTTTTCTTCTCTTCCTTTTTCTTTCTGAATATCATAATATCCTCCACTATGTTTTCATATTCTTCATCATTCATAAATCCCTGAACACTGTAATAGCGTACGTCAGGAAATTGTTTTTGTATCCGCTGTGCAAAGTTATGATGGGATACCAGAATTTCTGCATTGGATGCTACTTCATCAATCGCACAGTTTTTCACACGGCAGATGATTCCATGTGCCTTCAGCTTTTTCTGCAGCTGACTTGCGGCCATTGCGCTGCTTCCCATGCCTGCATCGCATACAAAATAGATATGCAGGTCTTCCAGTGCTTCCCGCTCTTCCTTCTTATGAAACAAGCCCATCGAACATCTCCTTTCTACCATGCAATCGCTGTATCCATGTACTCCATGATCAGCTGACTCAGTGCCGCTTCTATTCGCTCGATATCCTGTGTGCAGACGGCTTGCAGTAAGGCGTCGGATTCCACAAGACCTCTGGAGAAAAGCGATAAAAGCTCTTTACGAACACTGTTTGCCTGAGGATTCATAAGCATCACAACAACAAACTTCAGTCCCTTGGCATCCCTTTTCCATGCATGTCCGGGATATTGCAGAAGTATTTCCATCGTATCCACGGCACTGGTTGTGGCATGCAGCAGAGCAAATTGCAAATCCTGCATAATCACAGACCCCATGCTCTCACGCTTTTGCAACGCTGTGGTAATCTGCTGAATTGCGGCCTTGTCCTTTCCAATCTGTGCAGCACCTTCAACCAGCAGCTCCATCAGTGTTTCACTGTCGCTTGTATGCAGCCTGATGTGATCAAGCAAAAGCAGACTCTCTTCACTGATGGATTTCAGCAGGCGCAGCTGTTCGCGAAATTCACTCGCAGGCTGGACTGCTTTTTGAAGCGGCTCCGAAAGCTCCTGACGACTCGTAACAGCTGCTCGTATATTGTGAATATCCTGCTGATTCAGCAGCGGTGTTACGACGATCACTTCCCGATCCGAGACATCCAGCGAAAAGGTGGAAACCAGCAGCTCAGCGTCATCATATGCATGGCGCTGTACATCCTCCATAGAGAATATCTGCAGCTTAACATCCGGATGAAAGCTTTTCTGAATGCGGGCTGAAAGCATGGCACTGACACCGATCCCACTCGCACACACAACACCGATGGGGATTACACGCCGATGAATTGCGGTATGCTGCATACGCTCCAGTGATGCTCCGATGTGCATGGTGATAAAGCCTGTTTCATCTGCACTGATTGGTGCACCGCAATAGTTCTCCAAAACACGGCATGCCTGCTTTGTCTGCTCGTATAATTCCCCGTATTCCTTTTGTATCTGCGAAAGCAGCGGGTTGTAAATCGGCAGATCATGCTGCAGACGGGTGATCGTCGGTGACAGATGTGTCAGCAATCCCTGAAAAAGCTCCTCATCCTCCATAAGAAGATAGCGTTTATCCTCATCATAGGTCTGCAGCATGGCATACAGAATATCGCGAAGCTGCTGTGTAGTTTCATCCTGCAGACTGTCATATTCGACTCTGCTGATTTTAGCTCCCCGAATATGCAGGGCGATAAATGCGATTTCCACATCCGGTATATCAATATCAAATTCCAGCTCCAGAACATGTGCCATCTGCTGCGCCTGCTTATAGCTGGCATCATCCTGCACCATGGCAACGACATCCCCGCCATCCTTCAGCTCCTCGTTTTTCAAAATGCGCTCAATGGCGATTACCAGATGAATGATGAGACCGATATAGGATGCCTGTGCATAGCGGTCCAGATTCAGCTCATGCTGGTTGGTATGAAATACATCCAGAATCCGTTTCAAAATATCCTGATTCAACATGTTCAGAATACCGGCATCCTGATGGAGAAAGATCTCGGTAAGCAAGGTCTGGGAGTCCAGAAAATTTACACTTTCATAGCTTTCCTTATTTTGTAAATGCTCCTGCAGAAGTTGTGTCATCGCTTTTCGCAGCACAGCCTCCTCCCCCTGAACACCAACACCGACACCCGGCTTGCGAATCAGGGACAAATCATGCTGTTGAAACCATGGCTCTATACAATCCAAATCATTGGATATGGTAGCCTCACTCACCTGAAACAGTGCACCATAATGCAGGAGCTTTTGGACCTCGTCACTTCGCAGCAGCTCGAATATCAGGAGGTGCTGCCGTTCTTCCTTATTGAGATACTGTATCTGCTCGGTATTCAATTCCTGACGAAGCGCCTCCTTATCCTCACAAGAGCCTTCCATACGAATGCCCATGCCTGCCTTCGATATCATGTGGACATGATATTCCTTTAAAGCATCATCAATATGCCGAAGCTCCCGAAAGATGGTTCGTGAGCTTGTTTTCAGCCGTTTGGCAAGCTCCTCCACCTTGACATATCCATCTGTTTCTATGATAATCTGTAATATTTTCTTTAAGCGTGACGAATAGATCATGCCCTTCGGGTAGCTCATAAAGATCAATTCCTTTCTTATACCGTATCCGCTTGTTAGCGATTACCGGTAATTTTTTATTTTGTAAGCTCTGCTACGATTTCATCGTATTCCTTCCCACCCATGAAATTGGTGATTGGGAAGATCAGAGCGTTTGGACAGTGGCTCCTTGCCCGCTCCACCAGTGATTTATGCGTAACGATGACCTGTGTATCCTTTGGTACATCATCCAGTGCATAATGCTCAACCGTCACCTGCATACCGGCGGCATTCAGCTTCTTTGTCAGGGTTGTTGCCCCCATGGCACTGCTTCCCATACCGGCATCACATGCAAATACGATTTTACTTACTGCAGCTGCAGGCTTTGTCCCTTTGGCCTCACGCTTCATAGAGCTAACGGCAGCACTTGCTTCTTCCAAGGCACTATCATCTGTGTTCTTATTGCTGAATTTCAGGATGAAGGCTGCTATTACAAAGGATACGGCAGCTGCTACAATCACACTCAGAATGACACCGATATAGCTGTCCTTTGCACACATGCCAAGTATTGCGATGATGCTTCCCGGGGATGCGGCAGATACGAGTCCGGAGTTGAAGATACTGTTGATAAAGACGCCGGACATACCACCTGCCATAACAGCCAGAACAGTCAGCGGATTCATCAATACATAGGGGAAATAAATTTCATGTATTCCACCAAGGAAGTGAATGATAACAGCACTGGGTGCACTGCTTTTGGCAGCTCCCTTTCCAAAGAAGCTATACGCAAGCAGCAGTCCCAAGCCCGGTCCCGGATTCGCTTCAATCAGGAAGAAAATCGATTTTCCTGCTTCTGCGACCTGATCCATTCCCAGCGGCGTGAAGACACCGTGATTGATCGCATTGTTGAGGAATAAAATCTTCGCCGGCTCAACAAACAGAGATGTCAGCGGCAGAAGACTGCGTTTTACCAGGAAGTCAACACAGACTACCAGAACATCCTTGATACCGACACAAAGCGGTTCGATAGCAAGGCATCCGAAGACAGCCAGCAATGCTCCCAAAATTCCAGCAGAGAAGTTATTGACCAGCATTTCAAAGCCTGCCGGTATTTTCCCCTCAAACAGAGTGTCCACCTTTTTCATGAGCCAACCACCCAATGGGCCGGCAATCATTGCACCGATGAACATAGGATCCTCTGTTCCTGCCAGAATACCGATGGCAGCGGCAGCTCCTACTACACCGCCCCGCACATCATAAACCATTTTACCTCCGGTATAGGCAATCAGTGTCGGCAGCAGGAAGCGCTGCATTGGCGCAACCATCTGTGCCAGTGTTTCATTCGGCATCCAGCCGGTTGGAATGAACAGAGCAGTGATAAATCCCCATGCAATGAATACGGCGATGTTCGGCATGACCATTCCACTCAGGAAGCGGCCAAACCTCTGTACGTTTTCTTTCATAAATAGTTCCCTTCTTTCTGTAACCTTTCCTCTTTACACTTACAGTATAAAAGGGGGAGCGAGGAAAAACAACGAAATGAAATTCATGTTTGGCACACCCTTGCATGACAATTTTTAACATTTTAAAATAAGCCTGTATTTTCCGTGTTTTCATGAATTTTATTATTGTTATTATACTATGAAAACGCTATCCTGAATAGTATTGACAAGGCAAACAGGTTCAGGTTTTGTCACTTATTTATTACTGCCTGCAGGCTTTCTATAATCAAATCTGAAAAAAACGCATAACACGTAAAGAATGCGTCTTTTATTCATAGATATTATTTATAAAATATTGGTCACGTCTTTGATCAGCTATAAAAACCGCTGGATTTCTTTTCTATTGCTATATCCGATGCATACAGCTTGTAAAAAAGACGCATTCATTCTGCGTCCTTTTCAACTATGTAAGTTATCTTAGTTCATGCTATCGGTTCACTGTATACCCCAAGCTCTTCTCCGCTCTCCTGTGCAATCTGCACATCCAGCTTCTTCATTTCATGGTGAATAAAGAAGAAGATGATCACAGCACTTGTGATATCCGCAATCGGACCGGCATACAGGATACCGTCCAGCCCGAAATGCAGCGGCAGGATGAGGATGAGTGGAATCAGCAGTACCAGCTGTCGCAGTGAGGACAAAATGCTTGCCTTCATCGGTTGCCCGGTTGCCTGAAAATAGGAGGTGGAGGTTACCTGAAAGCCTGCGCAGAATACTCCCAGATCAAAGATGCGCATCGCCTTGATTGCGAATTCTGTAAAATTGGCATCTGCACTACCAAACAGCATCAAAATGATATGCGGAATCAGCATAAACATCGCCCAGCCTACCGTTGTGACAGCTGTTGCGATATTGCTTGCGAGCCGATAGCATCGCTTGATACGCTTCGGCTGATTCGCTCCTCTGTTAAAGCCCAGGATCGGCTGTGCACCGATACCGATTCCGATACAGATGGATACGATAATCATGGATATCTTCATGACGATTCCCATTGCGGAAAGCGCAACATCCCCGGTGACGCTTGTCTGATTTCCATAATACACAAGTGAATTATTCATGGCAATCTGCAGAATTGTAGAGGACAGCTGTGTGATACAGCTGGAAATCCCCAGAGAAAATGCCATTTTACAGATGGTTGGATTCAACCGTGTATGCGTCAGACGCAGCCGCATATTTCCCCTGCGCGTAAAATAGTACAGCAGGATCACCGTTGCGATAATCTGTGAGGTGATGGTCGCAATCGCAGCTCCCTGCACTCCCCAGTGAAATACAAATATATATATCGGATCCAGAACACAATTTAACAATGCCCCAGCGACCATGCTGTACATGGCAACATTCGGACTTCCATCACATCGTGCCATATTGCTGAGGCCGATACCGAGCAGATTAAAAACGGTACCGATCAGTATGATACTCGCATAATCCTTCGCATATCCCATATTCTTCGGCGTAGCACCGAAAATTGTCAGAATCGGATCAAGAAAAACCAATCCGACAACAGTCAGAACAATACCGATTCCAACCAGCAGAATAAATACATTTCCCAATGTATTCTCAGCTTCCTCTTCCTTCTTTTCCCCCAGCTTGATTGCCGCATAGGCACTTCCGCCTGCCCCCAGCATGGTTCCTACTGCCAGAATAATCGTAACAATAGGAAACGCAACCGTTGTAGCTGCATTCCCCAGATAGCCTACTCCCTGTCCGATGAATATCTGATCTACAATATTATAGACCGCATTCACCAGCATGGATATTACAGACGGGATGGCAAATTTCATCAGCAGCCTGCCAATCGGCTGATATCCCAGCGGGTTTTTCGTCTTTATTTCCTTCATAGTCTGTTCCATAGCTCTGCACTCCCTCTCATCGTTTCATATACGCCGTTGCATTTTCCGCAATTTCATCAAGCAGTCTCTCTGCCTGTTCTTTTTCATCCGCATGCAGGGTATGGCAAAGAATTGCATTCCATTCAGCAAGCATGCCTTGTATCACCGGTACCAGCTGTTCTCCCTGCGTTGTCAGATACAGCTGCACGCTTCTTCGATCACTGCTTCTTGTTTCCCTTCGCAGATAGCCAAGCTCCTCCAGCTTCTTAACTGCTCTGGCACAGGTCCCCTTATCAAAGCTTCCCGTCTCCGCAAGCTCAAACTGACTGATTCCCGGCTGTTCATAAATACGCATCAGAAAAAACTGCTGGCCGCAGCCAATGTGATACGGTGCCAGCGTTTCATCGAAAAAGGCCTGTGAGCTGCGATATACGATAGAAGCATTTTTACTGATATGTGCCATTGTCCTACCTCTCATCAAAAACAACTACCATAGTATAGCAGACAATAGTTGCATATGCAACAAATTATATAAAATATTGCCACTCCGATTAGCAGGGCTGTTTCATGTGCATCACTCATGCTATCCAGTTAAAAAAAACCGCATAACTTTATGCGGCTGCTTGCTGCTCCCTTGCGATTACCTTGCGAATGAGCTTCAGAATAGCTCTTCCTGTTTGAACATCCTCATCGTACGGTGTCTGATTGGGACGTATGATTTCCTTGGAAACGTATCCATATACTCTGGTATCATCCTTCAGCTTCACTTCAATACATACCCGAAGCTCCTGATTTTCACTTGCCAGAATCCCATTGTTTGTAAACAGGTTGGCAAGCTGGGAAACTGAGCTTTTTTTATAATACTGATTTTTCAGTGAACAGCTGCTGATTTCCCGGTAGGGTATGACCTGCTCCTCATCCATCAGAAAACGCAGCTGCCTATGCTCCTTATCAAATTGAATGATATCACGAACGGTTTTGCTGGGAGTAAATTCTGGATTCATTGTCTTCTCCTTTCCGGGGTTTCCCCCTTCCTTCATCCTCATTATATTACTATTCTTATTTTTCTTCAATATCTTATACAATGATTTAAAAAGTTTTTCACAGTTCGCTATGAATTGCTTAAAAAGGAAAAGGAAATGCTTCCCCCCATTCTTTACATAAGCGAAAGCAGATTATCAACCGGCTCATGAACAACCGGTAAGTATAGATACTAAAACATGATAAAATCACAGCCTGTCGGGCATGCTTACCACTGTGATATCATCAAATAGATATCATTTCATTCATCCGACCAGTTTATCAGCTTCCTATAGACATAGCCTGCTTTTCTCCTATTCTATACTCCGCTTTCACAGTTGCGAATAGCACGACCGAGCTTCTGCATTGCTTCATCCCACTCTTTATATAACGAAATAAAAAACGATATCCGCACTACCGATCAGATACCGTTTTGCTTATGCTTTGTATGCTATGCCTTTGCCCGGCATTTCCTCAGTAAGTCCACAATTTGCCGTGCGGTACGCATGTCCTCATGATACTGCATGGTTCCTTTGTCCACGATGTCCTCGGATACATGTACAAAAACAGACTGTCCCATCCGTACCTTCATACGAATACCGACACGCACAAACTGTCGCCCTTCCGCATAGGTAGGAAAGAGCAGATTATGCGCTAGAGCTTTCTTCAGATTATGATGATATTCACAGGATATACCGATATTCTCCAAATCCTTGTAATAGTATACCTGATCTCCTTCATCGAGCAGGAATCTCAGCTTTTTGTTGGTTTTATCAAATTCAACTACATTTTTAATCCGTTTACTGACGATGAATTCCGACATATGATCACATCCCTATCTTATCTTCATTATATAGTATTCAAAGGGCTTGTCAACGCTTTTACGCTTATTGTCTTTTAGCCGGCAGCCTTGGAGGGCACATATCCCTTTGTATATAGGGAAGCACACTGTCTTTTCTTGCGCTTCCTTTATGTTACGCCCCTCTATGCTCTTACGACCTCTTTCCTGCTGTTTTCTGACCTTTCCTCTATTTTCTTTATACAACTATCCATGCTTTCTTAAACATGCATACGCTGTTAACGTATCGCTATTCCTCTTCCATGATATCGACAGTTTCCCCTCGCAACAGCTTATTCATATTACGGATGGCACACATTTTCCCGCACATGGTACATGTATCCTCGCGCTCCGGTGCAGATTGTGCGCGGTATGCTCTGGCCTTATCCGGATCCATAGATAATGCAAACATGCTTTCCCAATCCAGATTGCCACGGGCTTCAGCCATTTGATGATCCCACTCCATGGCTCCCTTTACTCCCTTGGCGATATCCGCCGCATGTGCAGCAATCCTGCTGGCAATGATTCCTTCCTTAACATCATCAACATTGGGAAGACGCAAATGCTCCGCCGGTGTTACATAGCATAAAAAGCTGGCCCCATAGGCTGCCGCCATTGCACCGCCAATCGCCGCTGTGATATGATCATAGCCCGGTGCGACATCCGTCACGATTGGCCCCAGTACATAAAACGGTGCTCCCTTACAGATTGTTTTCTGCAGCTCCATATTTGCCTGTATCTGATGAAGGGGCATATGACCCGGCCCCTCGATGATTACCTGCACATCCTGTGCCCATGCGCGCTGCGTCAGTTCTCCCAGTGTGACCAGCTCTTCGATTTGTGCGATATCTCCTGCATCCTCCAAGCAGCCGGGGCGGCAGGCATCCCCAAGCGACAAAGTCACATCGTGCTCTCTGCATATCCTTAAAACTTCATCGAAATGCTCAAAAAACGGATTTTCATTTCCGGTGATTTGCATCCAGGCGAATATGATGGAGCCACCGCGGGATACGATATTCGTCATTCGCTTCTGTTTCTTGAAGCGTGCAGCAGTCTGTCTGTTGATCCCACAATGAATCGTCATAAAATCAACACCGTCCTCTGCATGCATGCGGAAGACATCCAGCCATTCCTGTGTCGTAATGTCCTTCAATGCTTTATTGTAATATACCACTGCATCATAAATCGGTACTGTCCCAAGAATGGCGGGGCATTCTGCAACCAGCTTTCTGCGGAAGGTTTGCGTATCGCCAAAAGAGCTTAAATCCATAATAGCCTCAGCTCCCATGTCAACGGCATAGCGCACCTTTTCCAGTTCCATATCCAGATCAAGACAATCTCTGCTTGTCCCCAGATTTACATTGATTTTCGTCTTCAGCATGCTGCCGATTCCATAGGACTTTCGGCATTTATGATGCTTGTTGGCCGGAATCACCAGCTCTCCAGCAGCGACCAATCGGCATACCTCTTTCTCGTCTAACTGTTCATAGGCAGCGACAGCCTTCATTTCTTCTGTGATAATCTGCTGTCTTGCAGCATCCATTTGTGTTGTGTACATTGCAGTATCCTCCTATATAGTAAAAAAGCTGTAAGCCTGCTACGGTGTCAGCTTTTTATGATTTCTTTGGATGACAACAGAATAAAGTCCAGTCCTGCTGTGCTTCTCTATAAAATCCCTACGCCGGCATTACCCGTATCAGGTTCATTGGGTCCCGGAGCAATTTCCGATCTCAGCCATACGTAGGCACCCCATTTATCTGTACGAAAGTATTACACCACAGAAAGACAGGACTGTCAATGCAAATTTATCGCAAGTATTGTTTTCGCATCTTGATTTTCTTGTGGTACACTTACCTCCGCTTCAAAGGAAACATCAGAAGTACAATGCAGATTTATCGCATGTAATACCTTGCGCATGCTGATATCCCTGCGACACACTTACTTCCGCTTCAAAGAAAATGTCAGAAGTACAATGCAGATTTACTGAAAGTAATACCTTGCGCATGCTGATGTCCATGCAGCACACTTACCTCCGCTTCAAAGAAAATGTTAGAAGTACAACTGCATCGTCATCAACAATTCAAAGGAAAGCATCGCTTAGCTAAGCTCTTCCATGAATCGCTCAGTTTCCAGCTCCTGCAGTTTATTATGTGAAATCCACAGTACAGAATCAAACACCTCCTGTATAAACAGCCGGTCATGGGAAACGGCCAGAATACAACCCGGAAAATCCTTTAGAATACGGCGTATGACAGGACTTGTCAGTGGTGAAAGATTTCGCGTTGGCTCATCCAGCAGAAGGACATTGCAGCCCTGCTTGATAAAGCGCAACAGATACAGCTTCGCCTTTTGTCCCTCACTCAGCTGATATACCGGATGCTCCATTTCCTCTCTTGTGAATTTCATGCGTCCTAGCAATTCCCGCGCTCTGGTTACATCATCTCTGTCACAGGCTTCCAGTAAAAACGTTACCGGTGTGTCCTGTTCAGAAAAAGCTTCTGCATAATTCTGCGGCATATAGCCAAGCCGGATATCCGTATGAGTTTTCAATATATTATAGATTTCTTTCATCAACAGGCTCTTTCCACTTCCGTTTTCACCGGCAATCACCGTTTTCTGTCTGCCATAAAGGGTGATGTGGATATCCTTTAGGAGTACTCTTTTCTCTGTTTTCAATTCCTCTTGATGAAAATCAAGAATGCGTCGACTTTTTGGAAAGCCCTCTCCTTCAAAGAAAACATCGATTGCCTCCTCTACGCTGTCCACATGCGCATAGCCCTCCTTCTCCAGTCTGCGATCCTGTGCCTTCAGATTTCTCATTTTCGTCTTTAATGCCGCCGCATAAAACGGACTGCGTACCGTATCGTTCTGTGCGTCATGCACAGCATTTATAAAGTCATTCAGCTTTTCTTTTTTTCTGCGGTATTCCCGTTTCTGCCATGACGCCTCCTGCGCTTCCTTTTTCAGCCGATTGCTTCGCTGCTCCACATATTCCTCATAATTTCCGCGATATACTGTATGACGGCATTGCGTTTTCTTATTCAGCTGCTCCAGATGCAGGATCACATTCGCGCATCTGCTCAGTAAAATTTCATCATGAGATATGAACAGTACAGGGATGCGCAGATTTTTCAGAAAATCCTCCAGCCACTGCAGGGTTTGAATATCGAGATCATTGGTTGGCTCATCCAGCAGAAGCAGCTCTGGCTTGCGCAGCATCAGCTTTAACAGCTGCAGCTTCACCTTCTCCCCACCGCTTAATGTTCCTATTTTCTGTTCGCCATACAGAATTTCATTTTTTAAGCCCAGCTCGGCACATAGTGTTTCACAGCCCTGCAGATCATTAAATTGTTCCGGCTGGATTTCATCTTCGCTGTCTTCCTTTAGTAAATATTCAAAAAGAAAAGCATCCTCCCATGTACTGGAAAGCTGCTGTTCAAAATATCCTATTTCTTTATAATCTGTGTCAATTATACCACTCACAGCTGCATAGTCTTCAATTAGATTTCGGTTATAAATCGCCTTTAGCAGTGTGGATTTTCCATTCCCTTCCTCGCCGATAATTCCTACCTTATCGTCATTTCCCAGGGAATAATTCAAATCGTTTAGCAGTGTGTGATTTTTACTATCTTGGATAGTAAGGTGCTTTAGAATAAGCATGAGCATCGCCTCCTTTAAGGCAGGCTGTAAGCAGATAATTGACGCATACGAAAAAAGTTTATTTTAAACAGTTCGATTGCAGGGTCTATTATCTATTTGCTCATCTTCTCACTCTCCATTCCTCTTTATTCTAGTAGAGTATGGATTTACTGTCAACCCCAAAAATCATTTTCTCATGTTTCTTTCGATACAAACGTGTTGCGCAAAGACTTCGTGGTCTAAAGAAAGAAAAAGAGATTTCGCTTACGATGCATTGCTGCTTGAAATCTCTGGTTCTCTGTATCTATAAGAAAATAGAAAATACATCCGCTCTACCATGCTATGCGATATTTGCTTCCCATTCCTCTTTTGTGATATACAATACATGTTCAGTAAGTGTCTGCTGTATCAGCGGCCATTCTCTCACATCACTGCGTAGATAATGAAAGCCGCATTTTTCCTGAACTCGTCTGGATTTATCATTGCCGTCGAAATACCCGCACCATAGCGTTTTTAAATGGCAGTCCTCAAATCCATAGCGCATGAGCTCCTTTACCGCTTCCGGAATCAGACCCTGTCCCCAGTAAGGCTCTCCAATCCAATAACCGATTTCTCCTTCATCGTCTGCAATCGATAGATTGCTTTGCTTTCCAATCATCAGTCCGATGCTTCCTACAGGCTCCATGGTTTCCTTCAGCACAACAGCAAAGGTGTTTGGTGCGGACAGCACGGTACGTATAATCTCCCTGCTGTTCTCCACACTTTCATGTACTGGCCAGCCTGCTTTCGGACCGATATTCGGATTTTTCGCATATCGATAACAGCTTTCAGCATCCTCGATCTGCCATGGTCGAAGGATGAGTCGTTTTGTTTCCAGCATAATTTCCCTCTTTTCTATAATTCTCTTTATTATACCAGATTCCTTTTCATTGACAAGAGGAATTCGTTGTGGTCTGTGTCCGATTCAGAGCGTGTGCTGTTATTCAGCGATATAGTATAAACAAAATCAAAATCCTGTGTTATGTAAGGAGGATAACAGGCTGCAGCAATCCTGCTATTCGTTATGGCTTGTACAGGTTCTTTCTGTTTTCAGACGGTGCTTAGTATTAGGCTTGTAATAGTTACATGGGATATGATCCGTAAAAGGTCAACACGGAGGGGAATGCAGCTGCTGCCATTATAAATAAGATGAAATCAAAAGCTGTCCTCTCCATTTAGAAGCGCTTTCCTTCATTACAGAATTGCATTTCCCCTGCTTACAGTAACGTGTTTATACCTTATACATACTCGCACATGCAAATATAAAAACAGTATACAGCTTAAAAAAACGAGGAAAAGAGGATACAGGAATAACCGATGCAATGGATGCTATATTGCTTAACACGCTATGATTCACTGATTTACAGCCTGATTTTTTATCCTGTAGAGTTCACAGCATGAAGACCATCCGTGCCGAAATATTGATTTCTGTATGAAACCGTGATAAACAAAGCATCCCTTGCATTGCATGAATACGACAGTTTTTCTGTGACAGACATCCTTCACCTACAGAAACAGCTAGCTGCAAACATGCCCGATCTCCGCTTTCATAATGCATCGATACCCTGTTCCTATACAGTCTTCCTGCAGCTTGTCTGTCTCCACTCCTCAATGGTTAGACTCATAATATGACCGGTAAGAGTTTTATGAATTAACGGCCATTCTCTCACCTCACTGCCTGCATAATGAAAGCCGCACTTTTCCTGTACACGTCTGGAATTATGATTACCTTCAAAAGATCCGCACCACAGTTTTTTTAAATGGCAATCTTCAAAGGCATAGCGTATAAGCCGTTTTGTCGCTTCCGGAATCAGACCCTGTCCCCAGAATGGTTCCCCCAGCCAATAGCCGATTTCTCCTTCATCAGCTGCATTTGTCAGATTGCACTGCTTTCCAATCATCAAACTGATATTACCAATAGGCTCCATACTCTGCTTCCATACAACGGCAAAGGTGTTCGGTGCGGACAGCACGGTCCGTATGATCTCCCTGCTGTTCTCCACACTTTCATGCACCGGCCATCCGACCTTTGGACCGATGTTCGGATTTTTCGCATATCGATAACAGCTTTCAGCATCCTCGATCTGCCATGGTCGAAGGATGAGTCGTTTTGTTTCCAGCATAATTTCCCTCTTTTCTATAATTCTCTTTATTATACCAGATTCCTTTATGATGACAAGCAATGGCAGAAGGATTTCAGCACCTGAAAGCAATCACAGGAGGCATACGCACCTGAAAGGACAATGATTCATTCCTCGTAGCCGCATCACAAAGCTCATCAAGAGCTTCATCGTTCATAAAATGCGAAGGAGATCCTTGCAGTCCGCATAGTTGTGTTATCTTCTGAAAATAAGAAAGCAGAGGATAAACGATGTAACCGTTTACTGCGTAAGGAAAGAAATCTGTTATTTCAGTCGGAATTGCTCAATCCGATCGATTGCAGAAATCAGGGCATTGCGAAAGCCAAGACGTTCCAGCTCTGCCACTCCCTGAATCGTCGTTCCCTTCGGAGAGCTTACACGATCCTTCAGTTGTCCTGGATGCTGTGGATTTACGATCAGCTGCTTTGCTGTTCCTGCCATCATCTGTGCGCAGAGCCGATAAGCCGCTTCACGTCCAAGCCCATATGCTACTGCACCATCGCCCACCGCTTCGATAAACATCGCCGCAAAGGCAGGACCACAGCCTGCTACGGTTGCACCGATTGTCATTTGATTGCTTTCCAGCTTTTCAATCAAAGCAATAGCGGAGAAAAGCTGTTCAATGGCTGCCGCCTCCTCTGTTTGTAAGGAATTTCGCTGTTCCCATAATATGACCCCTTCACAAACGGATACCGGCATATTCGGTATGATGCTCAAATGGTGTGTCTGTGGCAGTAGCAGCTGTTCATACGTATCAAAAAGCATCCCGGCCGCCATGGAAACTACGGCTTTTCCCTGCAGCTGCTCTTTTACCGTGGAAATCGCCTCATCAATCTGTGAAGGCTTTACTGCCAGCAAAATGATGTCACACTGCTGTACAGTATCCATGGCATTTTTACATGCATGCATGCCACGCGCCTCAGTATTTCTGCATAGCTTATCCCATTGCCTTGCGCAGGCATACAGCTGTTCCCCCTTTACGATTCCGCTTGCAAGCAATCCATCCGCCATAGCCTGTGCCATATTACCGAATCCAATAAACCCTATATTCTGTTTCAAATCATCACCTCTGTATATCGTATGCAAAAAATGACAGCTGCATACTGTCATTTCGTAAATATCGTATCTTATATGCTGCCGCTTATTTCATCCAGCGCTTCAGTGTGGGAAAATACTGCTGCATCATCTCTCTTGCTTTCTCTTCTGTCATGTCCGGATTCTCCTTTGCCATGACAGGAACACAAAATTCAATCATTTCCTCCATTGTACAATCGGAAGTAAACGCACCATTTTCATAGCAGTATTTACAATAATCCGCAGACCTTGATCCGTCCTTTTCCGTTCCATATAACGCATTGGTATCGCCCATTGGCATTCCACAGCACTGACAGTATCTCTCTTCCATGATATGTCCTCCTTTATGCCCTCATGATACCATGAGGAATATGACAACTGCTTGTCCTATTCCAAAGGAAATGCTATGTTTTTCTTTTTTCCATGCGATAATTTGTCAGGTGCTGTCCCTGACGTTCCACCTGCTGTGCGTGAAGCAGCTGATAGCCGCGCCGCAGAAAAAAATTCTTTGCGGTTATAGACGCATGCACAGAAAGTACAGCTGCCGGGGTTTCTGTTTCCAGCACATCGCAAAGCATCGTGGCTATTCCCTGCCTCTGATGCTGCTGGTGAACATAGAGGTGATCCAGATAGCCGGATTCATCCATATCCGCGAAGCCTGCAATTTTCCCATTGCTTGTGGCAACAAGTGTGGTATGCGCCAACAGTGCTTTCTTCATTCGCGCCTCATCAACTCCCAGTACCCATGCCGAAATCTGTTCAGGCGTATAATCCCTGCTGTTGATATTTCTCACGGTATCATAAAACAGCTGCAGCACCTCTGCAAAATCTTTTTCCTGAAATGTGCGCAGCTCTATATGGTTTCTGCTTTCCATACAACCATTCCTTTCCAATGTGAAGCCTCATCCTGTAGCTTTTCCCTTATCTGGCTTCCATTTTATCAAAGCTATGCCGATTCTACAACAAACATAATCTTGTATGTATCCAAAGGCATCACTGCTTCTCATAAAAGTATAGAGACCGACACAGATATCCAGTAAAAAAGCATTCTCCACCCTCCTGGTAAAGCTGGATCATGCTCATTTTCTTAAAAATATTAGGTAAGCGCATAGATTACAAATATTCAGGATACCTCGCCTTGACTGTATTGACAGGAAGTACTGGCAGCAGGATCGTACCAGCCTTGAATGCTTATAGCAAACATAACAATGCCTTCCCTGCATTTATCCAAGGAAGGCGTCATTGGCAGCTTTACTTATAGAACCATACCTTCCTATAGAGCGATTTGCTTGAAAACCACTGTCCCTTACATACCTTGCTTGAGGCGATGCAGCCTGCATCACTATAATGTCTGTGGATAATAGCTAACCTGATCACATGCTTTCTTTCATATCGATACATAGAAATGCATGCTTACGATGCCAGATTATCGGCATTTTATGCGCATCACAGCGATCAAAGCAGCAGGAGGAGCCAATCGTAAAGCCGGGATAGGTTTCCCGGAATTTCTGATTCGCATACAGCAGTATCGACGTTTCTTCTTCTATGACATAGATACATTCATCAAGGCTGTTAAGTACTGTTTGATACTGAATCATTTCCTGACTGATCTGCTGTGTTTTTTTGCGCTGCAGAAAGATGGATAAAAGCTGTGAAATCAATGAAAGTGAGCTGATTTCCTCCTGTGTCCAAAGCCGCAGACCGGTGCATTCATCAAAGCCGACAAAGCCGCGATATATCCGATTTTCATAAAAGGCACACTGCAGAGTAGAATGTATCCCCTGACTGGCAAATAGCTCCTCCTGCTCGCTCGAAAGTGTATGAATATTGCGGCAATAGAAAATAGAATCGTCTCCAAAGAGCTTCTCATAATCTCCGAAATCCTCATAATTGACATTTTGTAACTTATCGATTTGTGCTTTGATTCCCTTATTGCACCACTCATACGTGTTGGAGGTGAAGCGGTTATCATCGGAATTTTCAAATACATAGGCTCTGCTTACATCATATTGCTTCCCAACGGTTTCAAGTACCTTGTAAATGGCGGTATCAATGTTCTCACTCTGATACAGTGTGCGGAAAACAAAGCGTGTAAGATTATCAGAGCTTTCCGCATACCGTTTTTCTGAATCAATAGCTGTTCCCAAAGAGGAATAGGAAGTTTGCCCCATGCTTTCCAACAGCTCCGGATCGTAAATAAAGGCGCAATCCTTCCCCTGCAGCTTTGCCTGATACAGCGCTTTATCCGCACTGGCATATAATTCCTTAAAGGTATGTCCGTCTCTTGGATAAGATGCTATCCCAATACTGCAGGAAACATTGACAGAGCTTTTTTCCTTGTCGAACAGATGCCGAAACATGTGCAAAAGCTCCTGTGCTTTCCTTTCCGCGTCCTTCAGAGATGCTATATTTTTCATAAAAATCGTGAATTCATCCCCGCCAATCCGGCCGACAATATCGCTTTCCCGCATCAGACGCTTCATTCCATTGGCGAGCTCTGCCAGCACTACATCTCCTACCATATGCCCCTCGGTATCGTTGATCTGCTTAAAGTTATCTGTATCAATCATGAATAAGGCACCCTTGGCATGCAGATTATCCACCAGATACTCCTTTATCTGCTTTTCTGTCTCTGCACGGTTATAGATTCCGGTTAAAGAGTCCTTTTCCGCCTTATGCTGCAGCGTTTCCATTTTCTTGCGTTCCTTTGTGATATCCAGACTAAGACTGTAGAATGACGGAATACCATCCCAGCTGTCCTCCCCACTGATATAGCATAGGGTCGTTGTCCATATGCGCTCTTTTTTTGAACGCGTGTAGGCTCTTGCCTCCAGTACAACATTTTCTCCGGACTCCTTTAAATCCTGAGCCAGCAGCTGTACGCGTTTGTAATCATCCGGATGCATATAGGTGCAGCGGCTGTGCAGCTCGTTTTCAAATTGTTCCTTCGTATATTCAATCATGTTTAGGAATATATCGTTATACCACAAAACCGTACGATAATCTCGGGCATCGATTCGGATCATACCGGCGGGTATCGTTTTTAAAATAGATTCTCTTTCCTGATCCTTTTTCGCAAGCTTATATTCCGCACTGTACATATCATAGGATAATTCCAGACGTGCTCTGTGCCCTTTCCAGTTCAGCATCCGATCCTTAATCATAAAGGTTCTCTGTAGATTCGGATTATAAAATTCCCATTCATACGTTTCATCCTTTTTCAGTCTGTGATTTGTACAGAAGGGACAAGGGGATGTCCTTCCCTGAATGACTTTATAGCATTTCTCTCCGATTACAGCATCAGCATTCGCCTGCAGGGTATTACAGGCATGCGCATTCAGATACAGAAGCTCATAGGTGTCCATATCGCTGATATAAACATTTCCTGCATACACAGACAGCATCCATGCAAAGTTATTCTCACGCTCCTCCAGCTCCTGCTGTTTTTTCATCATAGCACTGATGTCGGTGTACATGAAATAGGCTCCGGGTGTTTGATCAGGCAATGTACAGAAAAAAGCAGTCAGCTTTATCCAGCTGCAGGATAGCCTTCCTTTTATACGCAGCTGATGGGAAATGCTCTTTGCTCCTGCTTCATAGGCCTTACAAAGCTGTTGATGCATGGATTCATATTCACAGATACAGCGAAGATCACTGCCATAGTATGTTCTAAAGTCTGAATATCTGGTGCAGAATTCATTTTTTGCTATTCCGGTAAGCCGGTAAAAAGCAGCATTGCCCCATATAAAGGTCAGCCCGTCATCCAGCCGATGCTTACTAAAGCCAATTTCCAGCTCCATCATCATACTCTCGCTGATAGCCTGTCCCGGTACTTGCTTGTGATCATTCTGAATCCCGATTGTCTCTATTTTCATTTCATTATGCCTCCAGCCTTTTCATGTTGTATTATCATTTCTCATATATATAGATTACTTATATCTCAACAATACCAGAAGTTTGCATCAAAGTACAGCATATCAATCATATTGTTATATTTAATTTAGAATTATCGCATTTCATGAAAAAATGGTTTATACAAAATGAAAAAAGATACCGTAAACAACAGTACCGTTCTTTTCTGCATATTCTAACATTCTAAAGACTCAGCTGATTGTTGACAGCTGTATCGTAATTCCTGATGTGATATCAGTCACAGTCTACCCAAAGCCGATATGCTCCACAATGTCGACAGCGAAACAGATATCCTGCGCAGGAACCGGATTTCACCAAATACTCTCTGACATTTTCATATCCCCCATGCCCTTCATATTCCGCAAACACTTCATCTGCGATTCCAAGCTCCTCCAGCTCCACGGTTCCTACTTCTCCAAGATATGCACAATAATCATTGCAGCATGCGAGCCAAAACTCTCCCTGCCAGCTTGTATATCCCGGAGTTCGTTTGAACAACTCCTCTGTTTTTGCAGGGTCTGAAACCTTCCAAGTCTCTGCGTCCTGAATAAAGTCTCCCTGGAATTTCTCAGCAGCTGCCCCATTTGCTATACATGCAGGGCAGATACACTGTATACTTTCCCTGCAATACATACGGGAATAATATACCTCTGTCTGTTTGCCACAGCATTGACAAGTTGCCGGACCTTTTTCAAAAATATCCTGTTCATATGCGTTTGGATGATATTGGAATCTGATAATTTCTGACATAATGCCTCCCTACGTTCACCTTCTGTTATTCTTTGGTATGCCTGTATACTGCTAAGCTATGAAAATCGAAACAAGCAGCTCTTTTTCTATAGCAAGCAGCCTGCTATACCGGCAGATCAATCTCTGAGGTTTCTTTCGAACCGTTATCCAAAGGAATATGATAATACATTCTCTACAGGCTTCCATGAGGCAGCTTGTATTTACGATATGCCGGTGCTTTAAGCAAATATTCCTTAACCGTCTCTGGTATACTATTATTTATTTTTATAAAACAGCACCGTCTTTTCCTTCATGGAGATCTTTTCAACGTGATATCCATATGCAGACAATTCCTTTTTAAAGGTCAAAAAGGAATGATCCAGTGCTGTACCTGCGATTTCTTCAATGCGTTGAAAGCTAAGCCGGCATTCTTCCTCATTTTGCTTCTGGATATACTCCCAAAGCTTATTATATTTACTCATCAGCTCACCCTGTTCCTTTCCCTGATAATGTCGATTTATCAGGTCGTCTCACATAGATTATAACAGGTTTTTATGAAAAATCTTCATCTAAATTTTATAGAAATGCATAGAAGCTCCACCTATATTGTATGATAAAATGCACTCCGATAGACGCAAGCTGATAAGCATCTTAATTCCATGTCATCGCCTGCGCTGTCTTCCATATTGCAATAGGAAAAACAGCAATCCCATCCCTGCAATAATCAGAATATGGTCCAGTGTATCGGTCGTATGACCGCCATAGCTGTAGATAAGACCGAATTGCTTTTTAAATGCAGTCAGATGCTCAGCCGGTATTGCTTGAAAGGTTCGTGTTAAAACATCATCCATCATGAGATTGCGAAACAATGCAGCGCAATGGCTCGGTGGAAAGAGCGATATTATGGTTTGAAGCAGCTTGGGAAGGGCTCCTACCGGAACATAGATGCCCATAAGAAATCCGGATAATGTGCCGATGATGGTTGTGACATTGCTGAAGGATGTCGCACTTTTAAAAAATGACATAAAGAAGAAAAGCATTGCCGTACAGGACAGGATAGACAGTACCATACAGGCAAGCACCTTGATCAAAGAGGACAGTGTTAAAAATGTTCCCCCGTAAGCCACGATGTAGAGCTCACCGATTATCAGTGTAACGACGGATACCAGAAATGTTATACAAATGGTGGAAAGCAGATAGGCACCTGTAACCTTCATCTGCGATATGGGGGCAATATAAAAATCATTAAGTATGGACTTGCTTTTATCCTCGATAATGATTCCAAGTACACTTAAAGAGGTTGTCAGCGAAACGATTCCCAGAGTTCCTGCCATGATCCAGGTATCACTCAGTTCTCTTGCCGTATTCGGAAAATCCTGCTTTAAAGGCTGGATCATCATATCACCAAGAAAGCATACGTACAGCCCTAGCACAACAAATACTGCCATAAAGGAAAAGAAGACCGATGTTTTATCCTTGAAGAAGAGCAGCATATTCCGTTTTATTAAAGCGATCATTCCTGTCCCTCCTGAAGCATCTGCAAATAAATTTCTTCGATATTACCCGGATGATTTTCAAAGCGCTGAATATAGCGTTCGCATAGGCGCAGGACAGACATCGTTTTCAGCATACCTCCTGTGTGTATGCAAAGAGCCTCGTTTTGCTCATGAAATGGTATATGGTGTCGGTTTAATTCTGCAAGCAGCTGTGCTTTACTGGCCGGATAAAGCAACAGCTGCTCTGCGGCATACTGCTTATGTACCTCCTTCATAGGCTTATCAAAGATGATTGTCCCCTGCTTGATAATACACAGATGGTCTGCAATTTCTGCTTCCTCCATATAGTGAGTAGTCATAAATACGGTCATATGACGCTCCCTATGCAATGCGCTGATCGTGTCCCATAGCTGCTTTCTTGCCTTGGGGTCAAGTCCGGTGCTCGGTTCATCCAGTATGAGTATTTCCGGTTCCGGAATCAGTGCTCTTGCTATATCGCAGCGTCTTCGCTGACCACCGGAAAGGGTTCCTACCGGCTGGTGCATAATGTCATGCAGACTGCATATTTCACATAGCTTTTGCACACGCTGGCATGCCTGTTTAAACGACAGATGATACAGGGCACTGCGCAGAATCAGATTCTGTTTGACTGACAGCAGCTCATCCAGTACGCTATTCTGGAAGACGATACCGATATTTGATCGAATACGTTCATCCTCCTGTCCCAGATGACAGCCGTTTATTATAACAGTCCCGCTGTCCTTTTTCAGCAGAGTGCTCAGAATGGAGATTGTTGTGGATTTCCCTGCGCCGTTTGGACCTAGAAAGGCGAAGATTTCTCCTTTATTCACCTGAAAGCTGATGCTTTTGACAACCTGTGTTCCCTGATAGGATTTAGAGAGCTGCTCGACACGAATGCTTGACTCCATGATATTCCCCCTTTATGTAAATGGAATGCTTCAGTGCAGTATATGCAACTCGAGGGGGAGATATTTCATAGAATACATGCCATAACAGGAGTGTATTAGGTTTCATGAATGATATCGGCATACGGAGCAAGTAGGAAAATGGTGGTTTTCAGGATATCATATCCACATATGGACAGACGTAAGATTTTGCAGGAGAAGAAAAAACGGCCTAAGTCCTCTATGTAAGTGACATAAGCCATGGTTTCTCATAACGATTTTTTAAGACAGATAAAGGGTTACCTGGTTTTCGGTAATACCAGATAGGATAAAAAGTGCAGTGGTTTGTAGCTCCATATCAGCATATTTGATAAATCGGAACGTAATATGCCGAATGTCAAAATTATGCAATGTTTGATATGAAATAGAAGATATAGTTTAAAAAGGATAGGAGAATGTCAAAAACGATGATTAATTTAAGTACCACTATAGAAGCGATTGAGATAGCAGATGATAATTTCACATTTGCTTAGATTAGAAATAAGAGAAAGTGTGTTTCGTATCTACATTATTAACCGTTTCTTACTATTTACACATCTTTCGCTACATTTCCTTCAAAAAAGCCTTTACTTATTATTTTATATGCACTTTTTTGCTATCAACGATAATCATGTAACATGTATCGAGTATTTATTTATGCTGACAAATCGTTAGAGAAGCGTCTTGGTAAGAATTTTTTTAAAATATATCAGTAAATCCAACTGCCTTTTCGGTTGAGCAAATTCTTTCTCTCGCTTTTTTATTTCAAATGATCGCTCTGTAGATTTTCTTGTTACAACAATCCTTGTAGCTGATTTAACTGCTTTAGATTAAGCATCACCATACAATAAAAAGTTTTGTTTACATTGATTGACTTGAATCCATATCCACATCATATTTTTGAATATAGTCTAGTGTTTGTCGTAAAAAATCTAATTTTTCATCTAATCGTTCTTGGCACTTCTTGAAGATTGCTTTTAAGTCTTCAAAGTCTTCATTCTTTTGTGCTTGATATAAGGCTTTCTTGTATTCTTTTGAATAGGCATCATCAATCATAATCAAATCAACACCATTTTCGATGCATTGTTTCAATATTAAGAAACGACCGATTCTTCCATTGCCATCTTGGAAAGGGTGAATATTTTCAAATCTAGCATGAAATTTTACGATAGCATCAAAATCTTTTTGAGAGTCCTTCCACTCTTGATTCAATTTCTCAATACGACCTTCGACTTCCCATGGTTCAGCTAGTTTTAAATCTACACCAGAGATTTGATTGGGTATCTTTTTCCAACAACCTGCAAAACCTCTTTCGTGATCTAATGTTCTATCTTTTAACATTCTATGGAGATCTAAGATAATTCTTTTACTTAAAGGTTCATCTAATGTTTCTATTACATAATCAAACACATCCGTCGAATTTGTTGTTTCCAATACATCATCAATTTTATGACTTCCCTCGATAATTTGTTCATTTAAATATTTTTCTAAGTTTTCTTTACTAAAGGTACTTCCTTCTAGTTTATTAGAATGATACAAGAACTCTGTCTTGACAGATTGATATGCTGAATTCGGAGTATCTTTTAAAAATTTTATTGTTGCAACATCAATAATCATGTTTAGCACTCCTTTCTTCATTTTCATCATTATACCATAAAATACAACTCGTATATCATGATTACCACCACATCATGCAGGTTAATTTCTGAAGTTTTAATCAATAGAGCGACAGAGAACATATACCTTGCATCCGGTGCCGATATTCTGAATATGCTCCAATGTTTCCGTAGCTCTATCAATAATCAATTGTTCGACATAATCCCAGGTTACAAATTCCCACTCTGCGCCTTCCAGCTTCTGATCGGGTTTTATTTTTGTAACCCTGATGTAATCCAAGGTGATTTTATTTATCACATCCGGTTTGCAGTTCCCATCAAACACATACAAATCATCCATACCAACGGTATCACGGACAAGGTCTGATAAACCTTCGCCATCATAATCAAAGTCAGCACATAGAGAGCCTCTGAATTTATATGTGACACCTTCGGTATTGGTCAGTTCCATAACCCAATCACCAATATCCGCTGCAAAAATTTCTGTGTATTCACTGCCGAAGTAAGCTGCCATTGCTCCAAACAACTTGTCTACCGCCAACTTATCAAGTTTGAAGTTCTTACTTCTGGCTTTCTCGTATCGTTCTCCGCCACGACCAAAATTATATCCCGAAAACCAAATACGACCTTCATTGTTGATAGTCAGATGTTGTTCCACCTCTTCATCAGGCTCCGGCATAGGACCATAGCAGATATTATTTGATACGATACGCATCCTCTTTAATGTGCCTTGGAATATGAAAGGATTATCCCCAGATAACAATGCTAGCCTACTTAATGCCAAGATAAACCATGCTCTGTTTTCCGGCTCCAAGATTTCTGCCCCCGTATATGCCCAATGATTGAAATAACGCCATTGAGAATAGATTGCAGAGCCAAGCAAGGGGATATCTGTCACTTCATCGATGATTCTGTCTAAAGCCTCATGATTGTTTGCAGCGTTGCCGTATTTCTCTGAAAAGGCATGACCACAGTCCATCTCAAAGCCAAGAGCATCGCAATCATCACATACAATGGTCAACGAGGTCTACGTAATTGATATTTTGGTCTCTGAATTTATCGCACCATTTCGCAGCAAAATCGTGTATCTGTTTCATATCAGCCACTGTGGTCTACCTCCTATCCTTTATTTTCGTGGTATTGTTTTTACTCCTCGTCAGATACTGTTCCTGCCAATTCAACATATTCCTTCAATTTCTTCTGCAACAGTTTCTTATCAATCAGCTTCAGATTGTACTCCGAAACCATCGTCGGAGACAAGCTACGACTGAGAGCGAATTCGACAACCTCATCATCCTTGCTTGCACAGAGAATAACACCAACGCTCGGATTTTCGTTTTCCTTTTTCAATTCTCGGTCAAGTGCCTCCAGGTAAAGGTTTATCTTACCGACATACTCTGGCTTGAACTCTCCAATTTTCAGTTCAAATGCCACAAGACAGGAAAGTCCTCTATGATAAAACAACAAATCAATGTAATAATCATGTTTACCGACCTGCACTCGATACTCTTCTCCAATAAAGGTGAAGTCCTTACCGATTTCAAGAATAAAATCTTTCAGATTTCGTATAATAGATTTTTGCAAATCACGTTCAGAAACTGTTTCTGGCACATTAAGAAAATCAAGCACATAATTATCAAGGAAAACATTCCCAGTTGCTCTCCTTGATTCTTCGATGGCAGGTGTCAATGGTTTTTGCGACAGCATATATCTTTCATAGTAACCACTGTCAATCTGTCGTTCCAGTTCTCTTTTGGAAAGACGCTCTTTGATGCACATATTCATATAAAATATGCGTTCGTCCATGCTCTTACACGCAGACATAATTTTAAGATGGTTCGTCCAGTTCAATTGTGTCACCAGTGGTGACACTTTTTCGTTGTCCTTATAAAGCTCATAAAATTGCTTCATTCGATAAAGACCACGACGGTTAAATCCTTTCAGATCAGGATAATTCTCAGCAAAGAAATCCGCAAGTTTCTGTACAAACGCATCACCGTATTCAGCGTTTTCGGATTGTTTGCTGATGTATTCACCTATATCACGATACATTAAAATCAATTCTTCGTTCACTTTACGGTAGGCACGTTCTTTAGCAGATTCGATAATATCAACAATTTTTTCAAATTGTTCACCAAAAGGTATTACATCACTCATAATATTCTTCCTTTCCAAATAATCACTATTTTTTAGGATTTACTTTTCCTTTTGTAACGACTACAACCGCAAAACTGGCAACTGCTCCTGCGACTCCAGTGGCCGCTTTCAATCCATTTTTTACATCTTGTACCTGTGCATTTCTACAGGCCTCACACTTCTTATGTTTATATCCTTCTGGAAGTTGTTTTTGACACTTCTTGCATACCTTATTCTCCATCGTCTTCTCCTTCTAACATTGGCACATTCTCTATACAAGGGAGTGCTTGTATTTTTTGCTTAATATCGGGTAATGTTTTAGACCAGTAATTCTCTGGTGCAGGGTCTATCAAATCCAATCTTTGTACCAAGCCTTCCGTTGACAAATATGCACTATGTAAATATCCCGCGTAGTATTGGAGGCTCTGACGTGCTGCCGCACTTTCACCCAATTCTTGATATGCCATAGCCTCTGCCAACGAAACCATATTCACAGCAGATAAACTTTCACGGATTTCATTCATTCGCAGACTTATCTTTTCTGGGTTAGCGCCAGATATCAGCTTGCCCCAAAATGATTCTGGCTGCTCTTTTATAAAGGTCAAATTAGCATTTTGACTTTGCATCAACATGTTTCGGCTATCTTCCGCATCGGAAGCAATCCTCAAAAGAGCCAATGCCTTTAATTCCAGATTTTTAATCTGCATAGCTTGTAACAGTTTTTGCTGACAGCTATAAGCCATTGCAAGTCTGTCAAATTCCTGCCCCTGTCTTACTTCTTCGATTGCAAGCTGAACCGTATGGATTTCTTCCGCGATTTGAGCCATCTGCATTTGAGTTGCATAACTGGTCATTGCTTCTGATAATGCCGGATACAGGTCAATGCTCTTCAGCGAAATCGTTGATACAATTTTATTTGTTTCTGGGTTAACCAGATTAGCCATGAGAGTGCCGTCTTTTTTCGTCATGAGTTTTAAAGCACCGTTGGCAATTTGAGTCTTCTGCTCATCCGTCAAAATAGCTTGGAATGCCTGTTCTGGAATGCTTGCTTTTACAATATTGATAAAAGCAGGTGCAGTATATAGCATTTCCTCGATTTTCTTGAACGCTTTTTTAGCACCCTTCAGTAGCGGTTTCGCCACTTCTGGCATATTCGAAAAATGTTCAACCACCTCATAACTATAGTCTTCAGCATCAATTACTTTTATATCATCTGGCGAGATATAAATTGTTTCTTCCATAAAAGATCGTTCCTTTCTGTTGTTCTCTATAACAACACTTGTCGCAAATTAGAACTTATCCCTCTCGTTTTACATAGGTCAATTCAATATCGTACCCAAGAGCCTCAAGCATCTGCACAAAGGTCTTATTTATCACTCCGTCCTTCTTTTTGATGATGCGGTTTACATACTGACCTGTTGTTCCGATGGTTTCTGCAAGCTGCGCCTGCGTAGTTTCATTCTCTATGCACTTTACTTTCACATCTACTTCTATATTGTTTCTAATCATACATTTGCCACTCCTATTCGTAAGGCTCATTAGTTCTAACACAAATAAGATGATTTATTATACCGCATAATTCTCTAAATTACAATATGCACGCATAAACTGTGCCTATGAACTTTTTGTAACGGAAAACGCCCTGCATTTCTGCAAGGTGCTGACTGTGGGGAATATTCTGTTATCTTCTGACTTTCACGCTTGTGCCGGATTTGACTGTAAGCCACTCATCGTAGACCGTGATTTTCTCAATCAGCTGCGAACCAACTGCTCATCGTATCCAGTGACTTTCTGCGTCTGTCTTGAAAGGAACTGCTGTATCTCGCTGATGCGTTTTTTCATTCCTTCCCGTTCGGTATTATCTACTAAGGCATTCTGTCTGACTTCACGAAGACGGTAAATCTCATCTGCGATGGCATCGTAATTGCCCTTGGAATTTGCCACCTTGAGCAGTTCCTTTTGCAACTCCTCCAATCTGCTGGCAATCAATAAGTATTGATCAGCATGCTATTTGAGGGAGCTTGAGCGCTTACATCGTAGAATTATTTAAGAGAGAGAAAATCCATGGTTTTAGGCTATTTCATTTCATAATGCTTGCTCTAGGCGAGCAAAACTATTGTTTTGCCGCCTTTGTAATTAAATAAAATGAAAAGGTCCCTGAAACTATGGAGGAATTCCCTTAAATAATTCGTAGATTTCTTCCCTCACATAATATGGCAATCAATATTACCTTCACCATCTATGATTACGTTTCATAGTTCTAGGCTATCCTCATTTTCGGACCATCCAAACATACTTATAGCGATTTGCCTCTATAAACGTTTCAGTCCTTCAGTATTTCTACCTACTACGACTTTATCTGACTTCTTATGGTAAATCTTTTTCGACCGAGGGTACTATCACTGATTTTAAAGTTTACTAGAATTCCTTGTCCACAAGACCTTCTGGGGTAAGACACAAACCCTATTTCTTTCACAACGTCGTGATTTACAGTCTTGGTTTTACGTTTACCTTTCGGACTTCGGTTTGTTTGGCAACCTTATCCACCATTTAGCCTCATCAAGTTTCTGTTCGTACGCTCAAAAGAATCGTTACACCACTTCCTTCACCCATGACATCACTATCAACGGCTTGTGGTTCACTATACTTGGCGGTAACTACCTGTGATTGGTTTGTCTCCAACTGAATTCATGCCATGCCTGGCACACCAACAAAAAAAGCCTTTGTTTATAAGGCTTTTTCAAATTATTTTCTACATAGCAATGCGATTGATTCCACATGATGCGTGAACGGAAACATATCCACAGGCTGCACAATTTCTGTACGATATCCCTTCTCCTCCAGCAGCTTTAAATCCCTTGCCAGCGTCCCGGGATCACACGACACATAAACAATCCGCTCTGGCTGCATCATCACCATACTGTCAATCGTCTGCACATCACACCCCTTGCGCGGCGGATCTACCACAATCACATCCGGATGTGCCCCCTGCTCACACAGCTTTTTCGCATAGGCAGCCGCATCACTGCATACAAAATCAATATTCGCAATACCATTCAATGCCGCATTCTTTCTCGCATCACGAATCGCCTGCGATACGATTTCAATTCCCGACACATGCTTTGCCCGCTGTGCTAAAAACATGGAAATTGTCCCGACTCCACAATACAGATCCAGCACCGTTTCCTTTCCCGTAAGCTGTGCAAACTCCAGAGCCTTTCCATATAATATCTCTGTCTGTCTTGGATTCACCTGATAAAAGGACTTTGAGGATATGGAAAATTTCAAATCATGAATACTGTCCGTGATAGCACGCTCCCCAAACAGCAGCTGTTCCTTATCCCCCAAAATGACATTATCATCCCGCACATTCAGATTTAATATGACACTCTTCACAAACGGCAATGCCGCTGTCAGCTCCTGCACCATCTCCTTCCCATGTGGAATCTGAAAGGATCGCACAATCCAGACAACCATTACCTCATCACGGGAAAATGCATGCTTGATCAACAGATGACGAAACAGCTTCGCATTCTGATATTTCTCAAATAATTTACGCATTTTCTGTAATACCGCATTGATCCGCTCACTCTGAATCAGACAGGTATCCGTATCAATGATGGCATTGGAATTGATACGATAAAAGCCGGTAACCGTCCTACCTTTATCAACACCAACCGGTATCTGCCCTTTGTTGCGATACTTTGTATAGCCATCCTGCATCCCCAGCACATCCTGCACCTCAATATCAAGGTGTGCAATCCGCTGCATCACATCCTGCACCTTCTGCTTCTTAAACCGCAGCTGCTCCGCATAGGACATATGCTGAAGCTGACAGCCTCCGCACTGCTTTGCAATCGGGCAGGGTGGAGCAACACGCTGTGAGGATGTTTTACTTCTTTTCATCAGCCTGCCATAGCCAAATTTCTTTTTTGCCATCGTGACAACTAGCTCTCCTGCTTCCCCTTCCAGCATGCCCTTCACAAACAGCGGAAAGCCATCTATCTTTACAACCCCATGCCCGTCATGCGTATATCCGCTGCAGACACCATATACCTGATCATTTTTCTTCATCTTCTCACCTCATTGAAAAAAGGGCAGGCCGCCCTTTTACTTGTTTTTCTTAGCTGCTTCTTCCTGCTGCTTTAACAGCTTTTCTGCGACGGATTTATTTTTCGGAGATGAAGGTGTAGAAACATTCGGCTTCTTTGCTGCCGCTGTCTTCGTCTTGATCTTATAAATCTGATCATCCGCAGAATGCTTGTCATCCGGAATGAAATTATATACATGCACTTCCAGATCATACATCTTATCGGAATCGTTATTTGTAAAATACTTCTTGATAGGAAGAATATCATTCACCTTATCATAGGCTTCATTCATAATACTCTTCACCTTGGCACTGCTGGCATCATCCTTTGTATCAATATTGATACGCAAGGTAGCACTGATCAAATTGACCTCAACGCTTTCAACACCATCCAGCTTCATTGCGGACTTCACCTTGTCCAGCTGTTCTTCTGTTATGGCCGGATTCAGTGAATTGTCAAAACGGCTGCCTACCGTAGGACTTCCGCTGCTTTCCTTGGCACTCAGATAAATCCATCCAAGCAGCAGTACAGGAATCAGAATAACGATACCGGCAATCCAGTATAGTATCTTGCTCTTTCCGCCGCCTGCTTTTGTTTTTTTCTTCTTTTTACTCATGGGGTTCACTCCTGACTATATAGACAATGAGCATACTCCTTAGGAGTCATGCCTGATTACACGATTGTGTTTCTAGTATAGCACATTTACCAGTATAACACAAAACCGTGAGAATTACAGCGGGAATCTTCTTACGATTTCCTAAAATTGAAGGGCAGCATCGATAGTCCGCTTCATCGAATCCTGTATGCTTAAAAGCCTTGTCATCCACATTCAGACAGCAGTTTATACATAAGAGCTGTACAATGCCGCTTTAACAAGCACCAGCCTGCATTTTAACGCTTTTTCAATTCCTCCTGAATCAGCTTATTCGTCATCGCCGGATTGGCCTGTCCCTTGCTGGCCTTCATCACCTGTCCTACCAGGAAGCCGACAGCACGGTCCTTACCGTTTTTGAAGTCTTCAATGGATTGTGGGTTGTTATCCAGAACTGCGGTTACCATGGCAAGCAGCTCACTGCTGTCACTCATCTGCTTCATGCCCTTTTCTTCCACGACCTTCTTCGGATCCTTGCCCTGCATAATTTCCTCAAACACGATTTTTGCCTGCTTGCCGCTGATTTCTCCGGCATCCACCATATTTACCATATCCGCAAGATGCTTTGGATTACATGGATTATCCACCAGCTTGATATTTGCCTTATTCAATGCAGCTGTAACCTCTACGATTACCCAGTTCGCTGCTTTCTTATAGTTTTTTGTATACTGACATACCTCATCGAAAAAATTGCTCAGCTCACGATTGGCAACCAGAACATCTGCATCGTATTCCTTCAGTGCATAATCGCGCATATAGCGGGCCTTACGCTCATCCGGAAGCTCCTCCATATTATCCTGAATGTCTTTGATCCATGCCGCATCCAGACGAATCGGTGGAATATTCGGCTCCGGGAAGAACTTGTAGTCCACGTTTCCTTCCTTTTTCCGCATCAGAATTGTTGTTTTCTGCGTTTCATCATAACGACGGGTTGCCTGTACGACTTCCTCTCCGTTTTCCAGGAGCTCTTTTTGTCGTGCTACCTCTGCATCAATCGCCTTTTGTACATTGGAAATGGAATTCAGGTTCTTGACCTCTGTTTTTGTTCCCAGAGCTTCACTGCCCTGCGGACGAATGGAAACATTGACATCGCAGCGCATGCTTCCCTCTTCCATTTTAACATCACTGACGCCAAGGTAATACAGCATACTTCTCAGCTTTTCCACATAGGCAGCTGCTTCCGCCCCGTTTCGGATATCCGGTTCACTGACGATTTCCACCAGCGGTGTTCCTGCACGGTTATAGTCTACCAGAGTCCCTGCATCGCTGTGAAACTGCTTTGCGGTATCCTCTTCCATATGAATGCGGTTGATGCGGATATCCTTTTCCCCGTCATCCGTTTTAATGGTTATTACACCGTTGGAGCCAATCGGGTGAAACTGCTGGGTAATCTGGAAGCCCTTTGGAAGATCGGAATAATAATAGTTCTTGCGATCAAACTTCACCAGCGGATCGATTTCACACTTTAATGCCGTTGCGGCCAGAATGGCAAGACGCACAGCATCCTTATTTACACAGGGGAGTGTTCCGGGATGTCCCAGATCCACTTCATTTACACAGGTGTTCGCAACCTCTCCAAAGGATGTAGGTGCCCCTGAGAACATTTTTGTTTTGGTTTTCAGCTCGCAGTGGATTTCAATCCCTATGACTGTTTCGTATTTCATGCGTCTACCTCCACATCGTTACCTTTTAATCCTGTTTCCTCTTCAATCGCCAATCCGATATTAAACAATGTCTGCTCATCAAACGCCTTCGCCGTCATATTGATACCAATCGGCATACCTTCCGCAAAGCCGGTCGGCATAGTCATGCTCGGATATCCGGAGAAGTTGCCCAGCACCATATGATTTTCAGCCACATTGTTATCTGCCCCCAGATGAGAATCCTTGGATTCTTCTGCCAGTGGCGCGATCGTTCCAGCAGCAGAGGCAATGACAACATCGCTGTTGGCAAGAACACGGTTCAGCTCCTCCACAATCAAACGGCGAACCTTCTGTGCCTTGCGGAAGATCTTATCCTGATTTTCCACAAACAGAGAATAGCTTCCGATGACAAAACGCTTGCGTACATAGGAACAGAACCCCTTTGTACGGGTGTTGATCATGACATCCTCCACGTTTTCTCCAGCCTCACGCATACCAAAACGGATACCATCCAGATTGGAATGGTTGGCTGTAGCCTCGGCATTCGCAATAATATAGTAGGTAGGCATCAGTGCCTTCATCAGCTTATCATCCATTCGCACATGCGTAACAGTAGCACCACGTGCCTCCAGCTTCTTCATCAATGCGTCAAAATTCTCACGGATTGCAGGATCCGCAACAGCCTCCTGTACATTATCCAAAACAGCAATGCGCTTTCCGCGAAGGTCATGATTCAGATTGGCAGCATAGTTCTCCACTGCACGACTGGATGATGTCATATCGCGGTCATCACGACCTGCCAGCACCTCGAGTGCAACCGCTGTATCCTGTACGGATGTGGTAAAATAGCCCACATGGTCCAGACTGGATGCATACGGAATGATACCATAACGGGAAATTCTTCCATAGGTTGGCTTCATGCCGATAATCCCCTGGTATGCGGCTGGCTTGCGCACACTGTCACCGGTATCCGTACCAATGGCGAATGGAACGACTCCAGCCGCTACAAGGGCTGCGCTTCCACCACTGCTTCCTCCGGAAATTCTGCTTTCATCCCAGGCATTGTTGACAGGTCCTGTATACGCATTCCGGTTGGTACCGCCCATGCCCAGCTCATCCATACTGGCCTTTGCTATTACAACTGCTCCAGCTTTATGCAGCTTATCAACGATATGCGCATTGTATACCGGGACATAATTATCCAGAATGCGGGAGGATGCCGTAGTACGGATTCCCTTCGTGTTCACATTATCCTTTAAAACGATTGGCATACCATACATCGCTGCATCTACTCCGATTGCTTCCAGCTCTTTCAGCTGCTCTGTCGGATCAACGAAGGTAACAACAGCATTCAGACGATCCTGTGCTTCCTTTGCTTTTTCCAAAGCCTCGTTAACGCGGCCCTCCACGTCCTGTTTTCTCGCTCTTTCAAAATCCATCTTATTTCACCACCTTTGGCACATGTACATGCCCTGCTTTTGCGCTTTTCACATTCAGAAGCGCTGCTTCCTGAGGTATTACGTTATCCACACTGTCCTCACGCAGAAATGTTGTTTCTGCTTCAAACGGATAGATCATTTCTTCAACACCCTCTGTATCGATGCCGTTCAGCAGCTCGATTTGCTGCAACAAAACCTTAAATTCCTCCTGCAGCTCGCTGACCTCTTCATCATTTAGATCAAACATGATGTCATGTGCCAGCTTCTTGAAATATTCCGCACTAAATTCTTCCATGATTGCCTCCATTCCTTCGCCTTGCGCGATTTAAACCCGTAAAAGAGATCGCGTCTTATCCGATTCCGCCACATCTCTTTTCATCCTTCTCTTTACTATCCATATAGCAGTTTACATACCGTTGAAAAGAAACAGCAGCTTGAACACTGCCGTTAAAGGGCAAGTAAATAGATTGCATATGCATTCGTCCTGCTTCTGCTTAGAAACCCAGACGTGGACAAGACCCGCAGCCTAATTCACCTATTTCTATTTGCGCTCTTCCTTTTCCTGCCGATCAATACAGCAGTGTCTGTGCAACCGTATCGCTGGTCCCCTTGTTTCTCGTAATGGTAGCGATATCCAAATCATCCGCCTTTACAACGACCGTAATTTTGAAATTGTTGCTGGAAAAGATGGAAAGACGTTCATCCAGCAGCTGTACTGCCGCAATGACCTCATCCGCACTCTTGGCATGCAGCTTCACATTGATGCGCAAATCCGTCAGCTCATTATCCATAAAGTGCCCTTTTCCGATCATGTCGATATCCTGTCCCAGAAAATCCTGAAAGCTCGCCTTATAGCGGTCAAAGTAGGTTGCATTCGTTCCATCCAGCTTGGTTGCCGTGCTTGTCGGGAACAATGCCCATTTCTCATTGATCGCCTTGAATTCTGCATTGGTCTTGGATTCAAAATAGGCTTCCTCAAAATAGGTTCCCGGCAGGGTCGCATCATCACTGGAGGTATTATACAGCGCTACATAAATCGGTGTGTTGTTTCCGATCTCCGGCTTTGCCTTTCGCAGATAATTGACCAGCTTCCGCGCACATTCCTCGCCATACAGCTTCATCTTATCACTTTTGATGGTTGCCTCATCCGGTTCCGTACCGATTTTATCATTCAATACGAGCGCCAGCGACAGCCCCTTCAGCTCCTTGTTCTGATACCAGTCATATTCAAAGATATCCAGCAGCAGTACATCGTTGGCTGTGATTTTTTTATCCCCATCATCAGTCGGAAATACATCACCGACAGCAGGATTTAAACCGTTGGCATTTTTCTTGCTTGTTCTCCCCAGCAGACCGCTGTTATCCGCGGAGGCATCCAGGGTATTGTAATCCAGATATTTCCCGCCTCGAAAGGCATAGGTCTTACTGGAAAAATACTCCTTGGATAGCTCCATCAAACCGGTACCGATCGTCAGTGTATCGCTCAGATTGGTTTGCATCTGGGCATGCTTCTGCCCCGCATCACTCACTGAAAACGGCAGCAGTGCAGAGTATTCCCCTTCATTGATGGCCTTTGTTTCCTCGCTGCTCTTATCATTATCCGCCTTGTTTTTATCTTCCTTATTACAGCCGCCAAGTACCAACAGGCATGTACAAAGCAGCAGTGCCGTGATTGCTCTAGGTTTCCTGTTCATTTGCGCTCACCTCTTTCATAAAGGTATCCTCGTCCATCGTCATAACGCCGAGGGAATTCGCTTTGGTCAGCTTGCTGCCGGCCGCCTCGCCGTAAATGACAAGATCGGTTTTTTTGGAAACTGACCCGCTGACATTGGCACCGAGGGATTCCAGCAAAGCCTTGGCATCATTTCGCGTCAGCTGCGTCAGCGTACCGGTCAGCACGACGGTTTTGCCGCTGAACGGACTTTCCTGAATCTGCTCTGCCTCCGTATCCATACGCAGGCCATAGCCCTTCAAATGGGCAATCAGCTCCATATTCTTCGGCTCATGGAAAAAGGCGGTGATGCTTTCTGCCGTAATCTGCCCGATATCCTTGATTGCCACAAGCGCTTCCTCATCCGCTGCCATCACTGCATCCATGCTTAGAAAATGCTTTGCCAAAACCTTTGCGGCTTTTTTTCCAACCTGGCGGATGCCCAGTCCATAAATCAAATCCTCCAGCGGGTTCTGTTTACTGTCCTCAATGGCATCCAGCAGCTTATCTACCGACTTTTCTTTAAAACCCTCCAGATCGATCAGCTCCTGCCGATGCTCCTTCAGGCAGTATATATCCTCAATCGTATTCAGAAAGCCCTGCTTATGGAAAAATTCTATTTTCTTATCTCCCAGTGTGTCGATATCCATCGCATCCCGACTCGCAAAATGAATCATGCTTTCCACAACACGAGCCGGGCAGTCCTGATTGATGCAATAATGCGCAGCCTCTTCCGGAAAGCGGACCAGCTCACTGCCGCAGATTGGACAATGTGTGGGAAAATGATAAACCGCCTGGGTATCATTTCTTCGCTCAAGCAGCGGACGTACGACCTCCGGTATAATATCTCCGGCCTTGCGCACCACGACCTCATCGTGAATGCGAATGTCCTTTTCCTTAATCATATCCTCATTGTGCAGCTGCGCCGCTGATACCGTTGTTCCGGCAACCCGCACCGGTTCCAACACGGCATTCGGGGTAATACGTCCAGTTCTTCCGACACTCACCACGATATCCAGCAGCTTTGTGATAACCTCCTCAGCAGGAAATTTATACGCAATCGCCCACCGCGGCACCTTCACTGTAGATCCCAGACGATTCTGTGCATCCAGATCATCCACCTTGATGACCATACCGTCAATCGCATAGGGCAGATCATTTCGCTGCTCTGTAATCTCTTCGATAAACTGCCAAACCTCATCGATGCGCGCACACACCCTACGAAGCGGATTCACCCGCAGATGCATTTCACTCATCTTCTGCAGTGCCTCTTCATGGGAATGGATATCGTATTCCTGTGCATTCACAAAATAATACCAGAAAGCATCCAGCTTACGCTTTGCCGCAACCGAGCTGTCCAGCTGCCTTATACTTCCCGCCGCAGCATTGCGCGGATTCGCAAACAGCTCTTCTCCATTCTTTTCGCGTTCCTCATTCAGCATCTGAAAGCTGGCATTGGGCATATACACCTCGCCACGCACCTCTACCTCACCCTGTAACGGGATATGCATCGGAATGGATGGTATCGTTTTGACATTGTGCGTAACATCCTCACCAACAACACCGTCTCCGCGGGTCAGTGCCTGTACGAAGCGCCCGTCGCGATAAATCAAAGACATGGCTAGACCGTCGATTTTCAACTCAACCACATAGCGTGCCGTTGGCACCACTTCCCGCACACGCTCATCAAAGGCATGCAAATCCTCCAGATTGAAGGCATTGCCCAAGCTCAGCATGGTGCGCTTATGCTCCACCTTCGTGAATGCATCCAGTACGACACCGCCGACGCGCTGCGTGATGGAATTGGGATCGCGGTACTGGGGAAATTCATCCTCCAGTGCCACCAGCTCCTGATAATAGCGGTCATATTCCTGATCGCTTTTACTTGGCTGATCCAGTACGTAATATTCGTACGCCAGCCTGTCCAATATGTTTCGTAATTCCAAAATCCTCTGCTGACTCATTAGAAACCTCCTATTTTTTCGATAAAGCCGGATGGTCGATCTTGATCTTTCGGATTCCGAATTTCTGTTCAAAGGCAATCGTTGCCAGCTGTTCCTCCAGCTTGATTACAACGCCGTCTCCGAAGCTTTCGTGATGAACCAGATCGCCTTTTCTTATTTTACCCTTTTTCTTAGGTTTCCTATCCTCATTTATGATGGGTGCACCGTCAAATGAATCTGCGATGCGCACATCGCTTAATTTTCGTTCTGCCTGTCTTGTAAAGCCGTCACTATCCTGGGGACGATGCTGTACCATGTCATGACTGTGCATGGACAGAAAGTCACTGCCGCTAAAGGTATCGACATCGCTGGAAAATGTATTTCGCGGCTTTGCGCCGACATCCTCGATGCAGTCCTCAGGAAGCTCCTTAATAAACCGGGAGGTTGTTTTTATTTTATCCAGTACATAGCTATAGCCGTAGGAATCGGATAAAAACAGCTGCTTCCGCGCCCGGGTAAAGGCTACATACGCAAGTCGGCGTTCTTCCTCCAGCGCCGGTTGTCCGCCTTCTCCAACAGAGCGTTCATTTGGGAAGATTCCCTCGCACAGGCTGTACACAAAGACATTATCAAATTCCAGACCCTTTGCGGCATGAATCGTCATCAGCTGCACAAAGTCTCCGTTCTCCTGCTCCTCCTTATCGGAATACAGGGAGATTTCCTGCAGGTATTCATTCAGGGTTCCCTCCGGATGTGCTTCCACATAATCCGAGATATCCCCGATCAGCTCCTTGATATTTTCCAGACGCTCGATTTCCTTGTCTTCCCGCAACATGTCCAAGTAGCCGCTATCCTCCAGCACCTTCTCCAGCAGCTGGTCAATGCTGATGGTATCCACCAGCATGCGGCATTCCTCAATCATCGCTACAAACGCCTGTATGTTGGCTCTTGCCTTGCCCTTTCCGATTTCATATTCGCACAGGATGTCATACATGTTCGTATCATCATGATTTGCCTGTAGCTCAATGGTTTCCATCGTCTTCGCACCGATTCCCCGCTTTGGAGAATTGATGACACGCTTGACGGCAAGATTTTTGTACATCGCCTTGGGATCCTGTTCATCAAAGGGAGCCAACAGACGCAGATAGCTTAAGGCATCCTTAATCTCCGCACGGTCATAGAAGCGCACGCCTCCATAGATACGATACGGAATATGAAAATCCAGCAGTGCTTTCTCCAGTCCTCTTGACAGAAAGTTGGAGCGATACAAGATTGCAATATCCCGATAGTCCACATGATCGTGATGCAGCGTCATGATTTTGCTGGCTACCCAGACCGGTTCGTTTGCATCATCCATGGCAGAGAAATGAACGATTTTATCATCACTCTCCACACGGGTGAACAAGTCCTTATCGATACGGTTGCGGTTATTTTTGATCAGGGCATTGGCGCCGTTTAGTATCTGCTGGGTGGAACGGTAGTTCTCGTTCAGCACAACGGTATGGCTGTCTGGAAAATCCCTTTCAAAATTCATGATGATATCCACCTGCGCGCCACGCCATGTATAAATCGTCTGGTCGGGATCACCGACCACGCACAGATAGCTGCCTTCCTTTACCAGCAGCTTGATGATGGCATATTGCAGATTATCGACATCCTGAAACTCATCGACATGCAGATATGTGAAGCGACGCTGCCATTTCGCGCGTACCTCCTCATTGCTCTTTAATATACGGTGGGCAAAAATCAACAGATCATCAAAATCCAGCGCATACATTTCCTTCAGACGCTTCTCGTAAAACTCGTAGACATCGGCCTTGATCTGTTCTCCCGCCCATTTGCCGGCACTCGCCTTGGCGGTTGCGGCATCAATAAAATTCGTTTTGTTGTTGCTTATGTACGACAGCACACTGTTGTAGCTGTAGCTTTTGACATCAATATGCATCTGCTTGTAGGCATCCCGCAGGATACTCTTTTGATCATCCGAATCCAGAATCGTGAAATTTCTCGGATATCCAAGCTCCAGAATATCCTCCCGCAACAGACGTACGCAAAAGGAGTGAATGGTGGAAATCGTAACCGCCTTGGCCACATCTCCCAGCAGATTCTCCACTCGCTCTTTCATTTCCCTAGCCGCCTTATTCGTAAAGGTGATGGCTAATACTTTATTCGGATATACTCCGCAGTCATTGATCAGATATGCAATTCTGGTCGTTACCACCCGGGTCTTTCCACTTCCTGCCCCCGCAATGATCCGCAGGTGATGATCCACACACTGTACTGCCTCTAACTGATGCTCATTCAACTGATCTAAAAACGACACAAAATCACCTCTTATTTACCTTCTCGACTATTATACTATACTTTGTCTTCCTTTTCTTTAGAAAACAACTTCAATTATAACCCAAAACGGCATGGTACTCTATAGTTATTACGAAATTTTCAGAAATCCGCCATAGTATTTTAAATTTGTTTATACTATAATGTAGACTGACTAACTGAGGTGTGATACATATGGCAAAACAAAAACCGAAACGATACTATACCCGCACGATTGACCTGCTGTTTCTGCTGGTGTTTCTGATTGTGGGAATCGTATCCTTTACCATAGCATTTACCTTCGGCATCCTTCCGGTGAAATGGACGATGGCAGCCGCAGGTATTCTGCTGATTCTATTCCTTATATTATTTATGCTGTCCATGAAGAAGCTTCCGAAGTGGGCCGTGATCGTCAAGCGTCTGTTTATCATTCTCTTGACGGTGGTCATCGGTACCGGTGGATATTTTCTGGATAAATCACGAAGCACGCTGCATAAGATGAGCAAGAATGCCGCAGGCTCCACTACGGAAATTTATGTGGTCGTGAAAAAGGGCAGCGGTATTGATTCCCTTTCCCAGCTGGAAGGCAAAACAATCGGCTACCAGAAGGGCGTCGACAAGAAAAATGCCGCCTATGCAAAGGAACAGCTGGACGCTGAGGTCGGCAATACCACGCCCAAGGAAGAGCTGGATTATACAACGCTGTACAGCGATTTGAATCTGGAAACAGTAAATGCCTTTGTTATTTCCGATTCCTATTACGATATGTCCAAATCCAATATTGACGGCTTTGCGGACAGTGTGGATATTATTCAGACCTACAAAAAGAAAAATGATGCCGCCAGCGGTCCCGATATCGATGTCACGAAGGATACCTTCACCGTCTATCTGAGCGGACTTGATAATATGGGAAGTCCGGACCAGCAGACAAGAAGTGATACGAATCTGATTCTGATTGTCAATCCGAAGGCAAATCACATTGATATGGTGTCCCTGCCAAGAGACGGCTACATACCGAATGCCGCCTATGATTATAAAAACGACAAGCTGACGCATACCGGAAACGACGGAATTGAAAACAGTGTGGAGACGATACAGAATTTCTTCGGTATCCCGATTGATTACTATGCCCGTGTAAGCTTCAATTCCCTGATTGAAATCGTCGATACGATCGGCGGTATTGATGTGGATGTGGAAATCGATTTCTGTGAACAGGATGAGAATCGAAGCTTTAAGAAAGAGGATTTGATTTGTCTGAAGAAGGGCAAGCAGCACTTAAACGGCAAGCAGGCACTCGCCTATTCCCGTCACCGTAAAACAAAGGGCTACGACAATGCCGGCAGAGAGCGTGCACAGCAGCGCATTATCAAGGCAATCATCAATAAGCTGATCTCCGCCAACGGGTTAACCAGAGTGAATGATTTAATGGATATCGCACCGAATTATATCATCACCAATATGCCGGCAGAGAAAATTGCGGATTTTGTATCCGGTGAACTGAATGAGCTGAAGCCATGGACGATTTCCTCAATCACCAGCGATAACGGTGTCTATGAAGACCTGTATGTGGCAAGTCTGGATCCGTCCCTTGGTGTAAGCAATGTGTATCTATTCAGCCGGGATGAGGTGCATGCGGTTGTGAATGCCTATGATGCGGCACGCAGGCAGCTGCAGATGAACAGCTTTACGTTTAATTTGAATGATCTGTATGCGAATACTCCGAAGATCAATACCTCGGAAAACATACGCTATGCGGATATGGCAGAGAATCCGCAGTAAAGAAAACAAAACCATGCAGCGTCAGCGATGAGTGATATCGTTGAGGGCATGGTTTTTTGATGTTTGTTATCATGGTTTCATAATGCTTTGTCTATAAATACATCCGGGCAGTTTTCTGCCTGTTATTCAAATGGGTGTGTGTTTCCTGCGATTGTCCGCTACAATCTGCATAATTTTTTTAAGCACACCGTATTGATCATTGGAAGCAATGATTTCAGATACCACTTTTTTTACTTGTTCCTGTGCATTTTCAGGCGCATAGGAATGTACAAAGCTCATCAGCATATCCATATCATTTCCACCATCTCCGAATACAGCAATTTTCTGTTTGTCCCATTGTTTCCGATGCGCCAGAAACATCAAAGCACTTGCTTTTGATATTGCTCTGTCCGTCAATTCAAAAACATTGGAATCGAAGGAAGCATTTACAATATCATTTTCAAACATAGTCAGTCTGTCGAGAAGGTCTGCACGTTTGTCCTGATGTAATTCCAAACCGTTTATTTTCAGAATATCCAACTTCAGGATTTCTTCACGCTTCGCTTGAAAATGAAACCGGCTGAGATATTCATCCAGATATCCGCTCTTTCCATTATCAAGAACCTTCTTTCTCCATATATCCCATTTCATATATTCCTCTATGTATTTTTTCCGTGGCAGCATCGTTAAAATTTTATCTTCTGTGAAAAATTCCAGTTTTGCATGCGGCATAGCATCCAGTATTCCCGCTACCGTCCTTTTCTTTATCGCCCCACGGAACAGTGTCGTTTTATCTTTATCCAAAATGAGTGCACCGTTCATAACGATAACATAAACCGGCAGCGCCCAGAGTCCTTCGCAACCTTTTACACCTGCAATCGTTCGCCCCGTTGTCACGACGAATTCATAACCATCCCTCAGGATCGCCTTCATGCCCTCATCCAGAATGGTATCCCATGCATAATCTGCATTTAATAATGTGCCATCCAAATCACTTGCGAAATATTTAATCATAGAGTGCCTCCTCATCTTTTAAAAAAGACTTCATTTTTGAAGTCTTTCACCCTTGCTCTTATAATTTCTCTCCGTTACTTTCGATAACCTGTTTATAATAGTAGAAACTGTCTTTTTTATACCGGTTATAGGTACCGTTGCCATAATCATCTATATCCACATAAATAAAGCCGTAGCGTTTTGACATCTGTCTCGTGGATTCACTGACAAGATCAATACAGCCCCACCATGTATAGCCCCACAGCTCCACACCATCTTCATTTATGGCATCACTCATCGCCATAACATGCTCCTTCAGATATTCACAGCGGTACGGATCATGTATTTTTCCATCCTCTGTAATCTGATCACGTTCCCCCAGACCGTTTTCCACGATAAACAGAGGCTTCCTGTACCGGTCATAAATATCAACAAGTGAAATCCGCAATCCGGTTGGATCCGTCTGCCAGCCCCATTCAGAGGATGGCAGATATGGGTTTTTCACACCATTCACAGTATTTCCTGGTGCCATATCCAGACCTTCTGTTTCTGCAGCCATACAGCTGGTCATATAGTAAGAGAAGCTTACAAAATCAACTGTTCCCTCTTTTAAATCCGTCTCATCACTGTCTTTCCATTGTATGACATACCCCTTGTTTCTGATTTCATTGTTTAAATAATTTGGATATTCTCCAAACACCTGTATATCTACATAGCGGTAGATACTGCGCATCCGCTGCTGTGTCGCAAGATTGTCCTCCGGCTTGCAGGTAAACGGATAGAAACACAGCTTTGTCATCATGCAGCCGATCTGTGCTCCGGGAACAAGCTCATGTCCCAGCTTCACTGCTCTTGCGCTCGCAACCATCTGATGATGCATTGCTTGATAAATCGCCTGTTCAAATGGGATATCAGCAAATCTGTCTTCAATCAGTGCTCCGCTTGTCACAGGATGCCTGAGCATAGCGTCCACCTCATTGAAGGTAAGCCAGTAAGTTACATATTTCCCAAAGCGTTCAAAGCAGACACGAGCATATTTTTCAAACAGATCAATGACCTCTCTTGAATACCAGCCACGATACTTTGTTGCCAGTACAACCGGTGGATCATAGTGGGAAAGCGTAACGAGCGGTTCTATGCCATATTTTTTACATTCCTTAAACATATCCTCGTAAAAAGCGATACCATCCTCATTGGGCTTCTCATCTCTTGGATCTGTAAAGATTCTCGCCCAGGAAATGGACATACGGAATATCTTATAGCCCATTTCCGCAAATAATTTAATATCTTCCTTGTAATGGTGATAGAAGTCGATTCCCCGTCTTTTTGGATAATTTGCATCCGGTCCAGCTGTCAGTGCTTCTTCTAAATCTCTGCTGCTGAATTGAAACTGCTTCGTAAAATCAGCAACGCCTACTTCACGATAAGGCAGACAATCTTCAATCGTCATACCTTTTCCATCCTCATTCCACGCTCCTTCAACCTGATTGGCCGCAGTTGCACCGCCCCACAGAAAGTCGTTTGGAAATTTCAATGGTGATGTATTCTTATACATAATTTTTCCTCCTATTTCAGAACCGTCAACAACGGTTCTCCTTTTACGATAATACCGCTTTCTTCATTCGCCAGCACATCCAGGTAGCTAGCGGAATTCGTGATGATAACAGGAGTGATCAGAGAATAGCCTTCTTTCAGAATTCCTGCCAGATCGACTTCCACCAGGATATCACCAGCCTGTACCTCCTGCTGTTCACGCACCTTCACATCAAAGTATTTCCCCTGTAAATTTGCTGTATTGATACCAATGTGAATAATACATTCCACTCCCTGCTTTGATGTCAGTCCGATTGCATGCTTTGTAGGATAAACCGCAGTGATTGTTCCATCAAATGGTGCAGCGATCACGCCCTCATCCGGATCAATCGCAATTCCCTTCCCCATACTACCAGAAGCAAACACGTCCTCCTCAACGTCACTCAGCTTCATCAGTGTGCCATTCATCGGTGCCTGTATCACTTCATTTCGGCTGTTTTCCACAGTCTTTGTATCTACAGCTGTACTTTCACAGCTGTTTTTTTCTTCAGATAAGCCCAATACCATAATCAACAGGAAGCCAAGGGCCGCAGACACGGCCATTCCCAAACATACTGCCCAGAATCCATCTCCCATGAAAACAGGCAAAGACAGGATACAGGAATTGACATATGCAGTTGACTGTCCACCAAAAGCACCGACGATTGCTCCACCGGCTGCACCGGCAATCATAACGGCAATCAGTGCATTTTTAAATTTCAGCAGTATTCCGTAAATTCCCGGCTCTGTTATTCCGATAAAGGATGATATAGCAGTGGATGCACCGATTGATTTTGTCTGTGTATTCTTTGATTTCACCCAGACTCCCATACAAACACCAAACAGTGCCAGTGTTCCCATTGTATTCATCGGCAACAGGAAGTCAGACCCGAACTGATTGATATTTTCCAGTATTACTGCCCCCAGCGATAAATGCATTCCGGTTAATACGACCAGTAAGCGTGTACCACCAACAATAGCTCCGGCAATTACCGGTGATAGGTCATACAGGAATTTGACGACCATAACCAATCCCTGAGAAATATAGCTTGCCAGCGGGGCAATCGCAATCAGTGTCAGAGGTACCATCATCATCAATACGAGCATCGGTGTAAATACCAGACGCAAAACCTTGGGAATGAGCTTATCAATGAACGGATAAAACCAGCTCAATACCAGAACAGCAAGAACAATCGGAATACTGCTTGCCGCATATTTTACGAACGGAATCGGCAACCCCAGAAAATGCATAGGATCTGCCCCTGCCGCAAGACCCGCTGTCATGGTGGGATACAAAAGACAGCCTGCCAGCGCCAGTGCACAGGCGGTATCTGTTTTAAAGCGTTTGGATGCAGACCATGCTACTAAAAACGGGAAGAAATAGAATACGCAGTCCCCCGCAATCGTAGCTACCTGAATAAAATCAGAGGCCGCATCAAAGCCGCAGTAAGAGGTGAGAATCGTGATCAGACCCTTAATCATCCCGGTTCCTGCCAATACTGGTATCGTCGGCAGGAAGATCGCCGCCATAGTTTCAAATACACCAGTGGCTCTGAATTTTTTCTTTTTCGCCATTGTCTCTTCATCGTGGATAAATCCGGTCAGTGCAGTAACTGCGTCATATACGCTGCCTACGTCATTTCCAATGATGATTTGCAGCTGTTCCGTCTGATACTGCGCCCCCATCACCCCATCAATTTTTTTAATATGTTCCAAATCCACCTTTTTATAATCCTTTAAATAAAAACGCAGTCTCGTCACACAGTGAAACATCTCCTTGATATTTTCTTTTCCGCCTACTTCTTTTAAAATCTGAGCGGCTGTTTTTTTAACGTCCATTACAGACTCCTTTCTAATTGTCAAAAAAAGACCCAAATTAAGCTATCTTATAAGCTGTCTTATAAAGATAAGGTTAATTCAGGTCTTGCCTCTTTTGTGAGTAACAATCCTAATCATTAGTCTCTCTTATTCGTTCGATATGTATTGTCAGATATAGTCGTTCCTCATTGGTCAATGAGTACCCGAACTCCAGATTCATATATTTCACAATTCTGTTAACACACTCATAGGAATTGGGATATTTCAGCTTTACAATTTCCAGTAGCTGAACATCCTCATTCGCTTTGCCCTGTATTTTTTTAGCAGTTATGCGCTGTGCAAAAAATTTCAGATGTGTAACTAAGCGATAATATGCGATGGAATCCTCCTGAAATGTCATGCTAAAGAAGTTTTTTATAACGGTCAGGGTATCCTGTACGATACGTGTCTGCTGAACCGTATCCTGCATACTTCCACCTGTGCTGGCATTGACGAAATGAAGAGCGATAAAGGCTGCTTCATCCTCCGGCAGTTGAACATTAAATGTTGCATTGATCAATTCCACCGCTTCTTTTCCTGCCGCAAATTCGTCCTTATACAGAACCTTAGTTTCCAGCAGCAGCCGATTCTCAATCAGCATGCCTTCTCGATATCTCTGAATTGTAAAATTGATATGGTCCATCAATGATATGTACAGATTATCATTAAAATCGTGATTCAGCTTCAGCTTTGCATTCAAAATGATCTTCTCCGCTATCTCCAGAAAGTCCATTGGTATTTCGCTTAACATCTTCTGAAATCTCGCTGTTAATTCAGGAATCTGCTGTGTAAAAATACGTTCTATTTTTGAATCATCAATTTGATCTCCATATTTTTTCTGAAATGCGATACCATTTCCAAGTACAATGACATCCTCATGATTCTCATTCATTGAAAGCACAACGTTATTGTTTAATACTTTCACAATATTCACGCATATCCCTCCTTAAATATTAAATATAAAAAAATACAGACCACCCAAAGTAACATCTTTTACTTTCGGTATTGCCTGTAACCAGTAACAATCCTCATCAAGTTTATTTTGTAAACGTTTACGAAATTATAGTATATCAGATTCACGGTAATGTCAACCGAAAAATTTATTTTACAACTAAAAAACTATATAGCGGTAATACTTCCTTTATTGAAAGATACCACCTTGGAATACCTACATATGCTTTTTCAAATTAACAAGATCTTAAATAGCAATACATCCTATCTGTCAACTCGTGGACAAATGTCCTTGAAAACGCTATCACTAATTGGCATAATGTCCATGGTCGCAATTATATAAAGTGAGGTACAGACAATGCATGTAAGAGAAGAAATTAACGAAGCGTACGAGTATATCAGGAAGCGTACGCACTACACTCCCACAATCGGAATCATTTTAGGAACCGGATATCATCACTTGCGGATATGATAGAAGATCCTGAACAATATCGCTATGCGGATATCCCCCATTTCCCGGTGCCCGGTGTCGCAGGCCATGAAGGAACCCTGATCCTCGGTAGAATACAGGGGAAAGAGGTTGTTGTCATGAAAGGGAGATGCCATTGCTATGAAGGCTATTCACCCAGCAGGGTTACACTTCCCATTCGTGTCATGAAGCGTCTTGGTGTGGAGACCATCATTATTACAAACTGCAGCGGGCAGGCCGGTGAAGCCGTAAAGGCACAGGACATATTCGTCATTCGCAACCATCTGAATTTCTCCGGCTTCAATCCTTTGATCGGAGAAAATTTAGAGGAATACGGGGAGCGGTTTCCCGATCTTGCCTATCCGTATGACAGAGACTGCATACAGCTGATAAAAAAGCTTGCGGTCCAGGAACACATTGAGCTAAAGGATGGCGTGTATGCAATGTTTTCGGGACCGAGCTATGAAACCGTTATGGAAACCTATATGGCAGCCAAACTGGGCGCTGACATTGTTGGAATGTCCACGATTCCGGAGGTTATTATCGCCAATCACTGTGGAATGAAGGTTTTAGCCTTATCCGGCGTTCCATGTCTGGCCGCCGCTTATTCGGATCAGGAAATCACACATGAGCAGGTAATGGAGAATTGTCAGAGCATTTCTGACAAAGCGATGATTCTGATTAGAAGATTCATAAAAGAACAATAGGAGGAGCCCGTATGAATATCATTAAGAAATCAACCGAATTAACAAAAAGCCCGATGTTTGCCATACTATCCTGTCTGCTCTGCATCCTAGCAGGCTACAGCATAAAGTCCAGCCTCATTGAAATTTTCGCCTCTGTGATGGGCATTATCAATGTATGGCTGTTATCGAAGGAAAAAATTTCAAACTTCATATTTGGTATTATCACCGTGCTTGCATATTTGTATATCTATTATACGACAGGCTTATACGCACTGGCGATACTGGCCTGCTTTCAGGTCATCTTCAATATCTACGGATGGTATTACTGGGGGAAGGGGGATGACGGCAGCAGTACAAAAACATCCGGCTTAAACAGAAGGGGGCAGCTTCTCTGGATTGCCATGATCTTACTTCTGTGGGCTGTGTGGGGATATGTGGAAATCAATATCCTGCATGCTCAAAATGCTGTTCTGGACAGTCTGACAGCTATCCTTGGCTTTATCGCTCAATACTGGCTAAGTAGAAAGCTGTATGAAAACTGGATTTTATGGATTATAAGCAATCTGCTTTTCATGGTAATTTATGTCTTGAACGGCTACTTTATCATGCTGATTCTGGTAATTATTCAATTCATCCTCTCCATTGCCGGGTTGATTGAATGGTACGAAAGCTATCTAAGGCAGGGCAGAAATAAAATCATGTTCTGATAAAGCATGGAAATACCTATATAATCTGTGATACTATACATATGATACACGTTGGAGGTACGTATGAAACCTGATCTGACAACCTTTATAGCCGCCTGTCCTGCCGATATCCGCTCTCATTTTCAGGAACAGACCTATTCCTTTCAGGATAAGCTGATGGAGCAGAATAAAAAAAGTGACTGCATCTACATCCTGTTGAGCGGTATTGTGAAAAACTATCACTCTGAAATCAATGGAAATGTCTACATAGAGGACATTGATACAGGGGTGACGATTTACGGAGAGCTGGAGGCACTCATTGATAAAGAGACCGTCTCCACTGTGGAAGCCGTTACGGAATGCAGGGTGCTGAAGCTGGGAAATGCGCAGTTTCTGAAATGGCTGCGTACAGATAATGCATTTACATTGTATATTACGACGTTGATTGCACAGAGGAATTACGATTGCAGTAAACGGGAAAGAGTAAATGCCTTTTATCCCCTGAAATACAGAATTATGTATATGATTTATAACACCCTGTGCAAAAAAACCTCACGATTACCAAGGATCTTCTGGTTGAGGGAACGGGCTCCAATATACGCAGCATCAACAGGGTTGTGAACACCTTGATCAGGGATGGGATTCTGAACTATACATCGGGTATTATAACGGTTCATTCCATGGAACGTCTGGAGGCGGAAATGGAGCTTTACAGCTAACGTAGCACTTGCTCACGGAATTGGATGGAAATCCGAAGGTGTTTTGATTCGCTTATGCATGAGAATGAAGCAATCAGCTGCAGGAAATTACGATCTGTCTGTTCCGGGACGAAGATTTTAAATTGATTTTCAGGAAGCACGAATTTTCAGGACAGAGATTTCCATGATTGATTATCAAAACAGCTTTTCCAAGTAAATAAATACATTACTTTTCGATAACCAGAAGATATTACGCTCAGGTGCAGCCTCGCCTGCACTTTTCATACTGGCTGCGTTTCTGTTGTGGATATGTAAAAAGGCAGGACGCAAGCTGATATTTGTAGTATACTGTACTTGCAAGCTATCAGATCGTCCTGCCCTGTTCTTTTATAGATGAATAACGCTGCCGCTTTCTGCGGATGCATGCACTGCTGCAGCAATTCTCGTTGCCTGTAAACCGTCGTAGGCATTTGTCCGGAATGCCCGCTGGTTTACGATGTCGCTGACGAATTCCTGCATCGGCTCCAGTCCAAAGCCGCTTGCATGATGTTCATCAAACTTCATGAAGATATAGTTCGGCAGGCTTGCCTTTTTGTCAGTATAGGTTTTTACTCCCCGATAGGATTCATTCTTCAGATACTTGTGCTCCGTCACGATCACAAGCTGTCCGTCATTTGATTTGGGATAGGTATTGGGAAGAATCCAGGAGTTTTCCACCGTCCAGTTGCTTCCATCCTGCATTGTCAGAATGGCCTGGATACTGTCATAGGTCTGATAGCCTTGCTTTTTTAATACTTCCTTATTTCCCACTGCATACACACTCTCCACCTCACTGCCGCTCAAATAGCGAATCAGATCATAGCAGTGTATACCGAGAAACCAGGAGGGAGAGGATTGATCTGTCCAGGTAAACCAGTTCATAGGAACATCTATCACATCATCCAGTGACATATAGCCGCGGATGATGTTTTCTTTATCCATTTGGATTTCATCCCGCATATTGTTATAGGCTGGATCCCAGCGTTTATGGAAGTCTACGGCGATCTGTACACCGTACTTCTCTGCCATGGCAATCAATTCCTCACATTCTTCTACGGAGGTTGCCAGCGGCTTTTCAATCATCAGATACTTTATACCTGCCTCCATGGCAGCCTTTGCCGGTTCATAATGATATGGGTCCGGTGTCGCAATACTAACTGCATCCAGCTTCTCTGCCATAATCATTTCCCTGACATCTGCATATCCCCTGATCTGATAGCGGTTTTGTGTGGCTGCCCTGCGCTCATCATTCAAATCACAGAACACCACCGTTTCCACATGCGGGTCACAGATATATGTATGGATATGATAAGTACCGTAAATTCCGGCTCCTACCACTCCGATTTTAACTTTTTTCATACTGCTTACCTCTTTCCTTTATGTATTGAAATATGATATCTTTCTTTCTCATAACGTATTTGACAATCCCCTTTGTCTGCTTCATTTTATATATCCCATTAGATACAGGGGTCGCTTCATTCATAATACTTCGCTTCAAATGCCGCATCCTCTTTTGCATAATAGCGCTCGATGAGCCTTCCGCCAAACAGCACTGCGAGGTCTATGACAATCAGGATACCTGCCCCAAGCAGCGGTGTCTGTGCCAGTACGGTCGGTAGCCAGATAAACATATTTCCAAGAGCCATGGTCGTTGCCTGCTGTCCGGCCTGTACATAGCTTAGCCCGGCATTGGAGGCAAGCTCTGTGAACAGCGGTGCTGCCCAGCTGGATATCCACAGCACAATGGGAATGAAGATCAGGCTGGATACAATCGTTCTTCTGCGGTTGCCGCGGTGTACGATGGTCGCAAAGCACACATAGAAGGCCGCAAACGGTACCTCACCAAGTGGCAGTGTCGTATTGCCGGGGAGAATAGCCGCAAAGATCATGAAGACCGGAATCATCAGAAAGCCGACACTGATTGTCACCGGATGTCCGATGGTTACCGCAGAATCCAGTCCGATATACAGCTCTCTGTCCTTAAAGTGTGTGGTGAAGAATTTCTTTGCCTGATTGGATATCGGAATCAGACCGTTGACAATCATTTTTACCATTGTCGGAAACAGCATCATGATCGCTGCTGTCTTCATCGTCACATCGGCAATCCCTTTAAAATCATAACCGGCTACCACACCGAACAGCAGTCCCATGATCAATCCCAGATAGATTGGCTGCCCCAGCACAGAGCCGATCACCTTGCCGATGCCGTGTCCTTCATCATTCTCTTCTTCACTTTCCTTACGGTGCTTCAGATAGGGAATTCGATCATAAACCTTGTCCAGCACCATAAACAGGGGTGCACTTGCGGCCGCAAAGCCGTGTGGAATGGAGATGGCATCGATACCGATAATTTCCTGTGTGCGATGTGCCATGACATCTGCGACCTTCAGTCCCAGTATTGCATGGGTGACTCCGGCCAGAATTGCCAGCCAGTAGCTTCCGGTAAGGAGCTGTACAAAGCCTGCTGTTATGGCAAAATACCAGAAGTTATAAATATCGACATTCACTGTTTTGGTCAGCTTCAAAGCAACCAGAACAATATTGGTAATCAAAATGACGATGATCAGCGCAGCCCCAAGCAGACTTCCGAAGCCAACAGCTGCCGCCGGTGATCCGCCGACATCGATTGCGGTCAGATTCAGATCCAGCACCTTGACCATTTCATTGATAACCGGTGACAGTGAATCTGCCGTTAGGGTTGATACAATACTGACCCCGATGAGTCCAATTCCCACCGTCACCCCCGCTTTGATGGCCTTGGAAGGCTTCAGCCCGAAGATCAATCCGATGATGCACATCAGAATCGGTACAAAAACATAGCTTCCCAGGTCGACGATATACTGAATGATATCTAATACTGTCTGCATAATTTTCTCTCCTGTTCTTATTCGCAAGCTACGCGAGAATTTCCATAATCTGTTGCGTAACTGCTTCCTCATTGATGCCTGTCAGGTAGGCACTGCCGTGAACAAGCGGTGTTGTGAATTTCTTCTTAACCTTCATCGTCGTGATGATCAGATCCACCTGTCCGTCATAGCCCTCTACCTCGTGCAGGGTGCATTGCATGATTTTGCAGGAAATCCCATGCTCCTTCAATTCCTCCTCCACCTTTTCACGAACCATGCTGGAGGTTGCCAGTCCTGCCCCGCAGGCGATTACAATTTTTTTCATATGCGTAGCCTCTCCTTTTCCTTATGATTTCTGTCCTTCTATAAATGCATTCAGCTGTCTGCATACCTCATTTGCATCATGCAGCCTTACAAGTCGTGTAAACAGCGTGTCATCGCCCAGCATCCGCATGATGGTCTGCAGCATTTCCAGCTGCTCATGGGCACTGCTGATCGCCATGAGAAACACCATGTCAACGTCAATTTCACTGTCCATATCCTCCATGTTGCAAAAGCGGATCGGCTGCTGCAGGATAGCCAGTGCGACATGATTGCCGCTGACTGCCGGATCAAAGGCATGTGGTATAGCGATTGCCGCACATTTGGTACGCAGCCCGGTTGGATATTCCTGCTCACGCAGCAGCACCTTATCCGCATATGCCGCATCACTGCATCCATGTGTTTTCAGCTTGTCCGCCAGATAGCGGATAACCTCTTCCTTGTCCTTTACACATACATCCGTTTCAATCAGCTGCGGTATGAATTGAAATCCCATCTTCTCTCCCTCCCTTCGATTCCTTTGCCTGAAAACATTGAAACAACTCCTGCGGCGTATTGCTTTTCAGCAGGCTTCGCAGTGTTGTCTCATCCGTTACTACACTCGCCAGCATCTTCAGGATTCGCAGATGTGATTTTGAATCTACAGAAGCCAGAATCATCAACAAGCGGATCGGTATGGTTCCATCGTCAAAATATACCGGTTTTTTTAATGACAAAATGGAAATCTGATTTTTCCGCACGCCCTCCTCAGGTCTTGCGTGTGGAAGTATGATGTAGGGTCCGGCCATGAAGTAAGGTCCCCATGCCTCAATATTGCGAAGTATGGCGGCTGTATACTTCTCTTCCACAAAGCCGTTTTGAATCAATGGCTTCACTGCGGTTTCTATAGCGGATTTCCAGTCACAGGAGCGCTCCTGTATCTGAATGTTGTCAACGGACAGCACTTCTTCTTTCATTGCCTTCACCTCCATGCCTGAAAGATATGCATCTCTTTACAGGTTCATTATACAAATGACAGCGTATAGAAAAAAGTCCAACCTGACTGAACTTGAAAGTGCAAGTCGTTGGACTCTATTGGAATTAGGAAAATGCATGCTGCAAAGCCCTGCGCACCTCGGCTGCGCTTGTGCATACATCCAGCTGTGCAAGCAGCGTGCTGTTTCTGCTCAGCTGCAGGATTTCGTGCAGGACATTCAAATGCTTGTCATGAGCAGCATCCGATAATACAAACAGATACCGCACTGCGGACACCTCATCAAGATATACATCCTCATGACAGACCAGAAGAGACAGTCCCAGACGAAATGCCCCATGCTCCGGCTTCGCATGGGCTACGGCAACGGAATTCGCCAGCAGGATATACGGTCCGTACTCATCGACCAGATGAATCATCTCCTGCACATAGCTGTTTTGAATGACACCGCGGCTCAGCAGCGGCGTGGATGCCATCTGAATCATCACCTTCCAGGAATCCACCTGCTCCAGAACCTGTATATCCTCCTCCTGCAGTATATCAAGCAAGCCGATCTGCTCTTGATCATGAATACCGACAAAGGAATTTCCCCGGTTCAGATAGGCCAGAACATCCCGCTTCAGGGCATCCATATCCGCTTCCTTCACGTAGGAGGCAATGATGGAAAACAGACCGCCAAGCTTTTCATTGTTGATTTCATAGCAGTCGAAATTCAGCATCATCATGGAAGCGATTCGCGCTTTATCCTCTCTGCTCAATATTGGATGCACCTGAATTACCGGCACCTCACTTTGCACATCGATCGTGGATACAATGAAATCCACCTGCTGCTCATATTCCTGCACATGCTCCAGGCTCGCGGTATCCACAACCCGCACATTCGCATACAGCCCCTCGATTTCCCGCTTGAGAAGCATGGATGTGGAAATACCACTGGGACAGACAATCAGAATACGGATTTCATCATAGCAGCGCACGCCCTGCTTCAGATGTCCGCCGAAATGCATGGTCAGATAAGCGATTTCACTATCCATAATCGGCATCTGAAACAAATCCCTGAGGTCTTCGCATACCAGCTGCGTAATCATATAAATATCCTTGTACTGCTTCTGTATTTCATCGATCAGCGGATTTACGACTTGTATGGAAAGACGGTTGTAATACATGGACAGCTTCAGATGCATATAGATGGAATTGATCAGATCATTTTTATCATCAAAGGATACACATGCCGTACGTTCAAAGGTTTCCACAAGACGGCTGGATAATTCAAAGATGCGGATATCATGCTCATCATCCTGCGGACACAGCTCCCTGCTTGCCTTGGAGCCCAAAAGATGCAGTGCCAGATACAGTCGTTCATGTACATTCAGCTCCTGAAAATAACTGTCAATCAAATCCAGCTCCTGTGTTTCACACAGATCACGCAGCTCCATCAGAGAAAAATCATACTGCTCCGGAGAATCGCGAATGATGCTCAGCATGCAGGCGATGGACAACAGATTATCCTGCCGGTATTCATGCTCCCGCTCACTGGATATTTTCTGCAGCCTGCCATAGTAATCATCCACCAGCTGTGTATCGAGAAAGGGCAATGCGTGATAGTTCACCTCATCCAGCAGCTGCTTCAGAAAATACAGTAGAACCGCCCGCTTGTTGAATGCCTTTCCCTCGATGCCGTATCCGTTTTTCAAATCGATGCGCAGCTCCAGACCATAGGCTTTCAGCTGCTCCTTCACATTCTTCAAATCACTGAACACGGTATTGCGGGAGCATTTTAAAACCTGCATGATATCCTCTACATGAATGATGGTGCTCGGATATATCATATAACAAATCAGAAAGCTGACACGCTGCTGAGGTGTCAGTACATCCGGCTGCAGCTGTCGCTTTTGCAGAAGGGTCAGCAGCTGCTGCTTCTGCTCATCCAATAGAAAATAACCGGCTCCCCGTTTGCACATCACAGGCTCCAGTGCATTCATCTGCAGCACCTCATTCGTTTTATTCACGATATAATACACACTGCGCCTTCCTGCATGCAAATGCTGTGATATTTCATCCAGCGCAAGCGGTGTGCTTTGCTCCATAAGCAGCTGGATCAGCTGCAGCTGTTTTCCTGTAAACGGTATCATAGCGGTTCCCTCTTTCAAATATCGTATCCTTATTTTATAATATCTGCGGTAAAAAATGCAAATCATTCCATATTTACCATGATTTATAGTTTATTTTTATAAAATTCATAAAACGTTCACATAGAGTAATTACAGGTAATCTGGAATTTCCGTACTTTTTATACTATAATGTAGATTATTGAGGTGTTTTCATGGAAAATAAAAAACTAAAACGTAGGAGCCTGATCATCGATATCATCATGCTCGCTGTATTTCTGATGGTAAGTATTGTATCCTTCTATATCGCCTACAGCTTTGGACTGCTCCCAATCAAATGGGTTACCATTGCTGCCGTAATCTTCGGACTGCTGTTTCTGATTTTACTGGTTCTCGCATTTAAACAGATGCCGACCTGGGGCCTGGTCATCAAGCGGCTGTTTCTGATTCTGCTTGTCGCTGTAGTTGGTACCTTCGGCTATTTCATGGATAAGTCCCGTACGACAATCAACAAAATGAGTAAGACAACCAAGGTCAATGATGACGGTACGACTACCATTACCACAAACCTGTACCTGATTGCATCAAAAAACAGCGGTATCAAGAGTGAAGCCGAACTTGCAAACAAGATCATCGGATTTCAGAACGGAAGTGATGCAGATAACCTTTCCTTTGCCAAGACCTCAGTTTCCAAGGACATCAGCTCCTATACTGCCAAAGAGGAAATGGATTATACGACACTCTACGATCAGATGGAGCAGGGAAATGTGTCCGCAATGGCGATCTCTGAAACCTTCTACAATATGTCTAAAGCAAACATCAAGGATTTTGAGAAAAATGTACAGATTCTGAAAACCTATTCCAAAACCGATACCATTAAGACCAAGGAACAGAAGGACATTACCAAGCAGACCTTTACTGTTTACCTGAGCGGTCTGGACAGTACCGGTTCTCCGGATCAGCAGACACGTACCGACACCAATCTGCTGCTGATTGTCAATCCGGTCGCAAATCATATCGATATGGTTTCCATACCAAGAGATGCGCTGGTACCCAATACGGCACTGAGCAATGCCAATGACAAGCTGACGCATACCGGTATTTATGGAATCGATACGAGTGTGGATACCATATCCCAGTTCTTCGGTATTCCGGTTGACTACTATGCCCGTGTCAGCTTCAATTCCATGATTGAAATCGTTGATACGATCGGCGGTATTGACGTGGATGTGGAACTTGATTTCTGTGAGCAGGATGAAAACCGAAGCTTTAAAAAGGATGATCTGATCTGCCTGAAAAAGGGAGATCAGCATCTGAATGGAAAGCAGGCGCTCGCATATTCCCGTCACCGTAAAACCGAGGGCTATGACAATGCCGGAAGAGAACGTGCACAGCAGCGAATCATCAAGGCAATCATCAACAAGCTGATTTCCCCGTCTGCACTTGGCTATGTCAACGATCTGCTGGATGTCGCTCCCAATTATGTGATAACCGATATGCCGGCAAATCAGATTACAAAATTTGTTTCCAGTGAGCTGGACAATATGAAGCCCTGGACAATTTCCAGTGTGATTTCCGATACCGGTGTCTATGATTCACAGCAGGTCGCAAGCCTGAATCCGCTGGAGGGACCATATGATGTATATCTCTTCAACAAGGATGAGGTACATGCTGTCGTCAATGCCTATGATGGCGCAAGCAACCAGCTGCAGATGGAGAGCTTTCATTTCAACATGGATGATCTCTACAAGGATACTCCGCCAATCAATGATGATCCCAATATCATCTGGGATACCATGGCAAGCACGCCGCATTAACAGAAAAGCACCTGTTCATACAAGGTGCTTTTTTTATGGACACATAAGTGGATATGCAGGACAGTACTTGCTTTGAATCGTAAAAAGAGCTGCAGGATTGCATACTTACTCCAGATAGAGTGAGGGAAAGGAAAGCTGCTGTCTGCATACCTTACAGGAAAGGAAAGAAAACGCTCTTTAAAGGATGCCGCTGCTTCCTTTAAAAAGCGTGATTATCATATTCAGCTGTGCAGCTCATCGCTGATGGTAACGCGATGCTTGATTCCCTGACACCATTCCTTCATCATAGCAACATCCTGTTCATCGCGTACAATGCACTCCAGAAACAGGGTGTCCTTTTCACAATTCGCTTGTACGACCACCGTGTAATACTCATCCAGATTCTCCACGATTCCCTTACAGACCACCGTTTCCTTTTCAAAGCTGAAGGCGTCCATGACATCGCCCGGCTTCTCCAGCTTTTCCAGAAATGTCGGTATTTCCTTTTCAAAGGTATAGGCATTTGCCTTGATCATCCATTTCCAGGGCTCCTGTGCATCCTGATACGGAGCCATGAAATGCATCGTCTGTGTTGTTTCATCAAAGCTTTTTTCACTACAGCCATGGGCAGGGATACTCCAGCTTCCGAAATGATAGGAAACTACTCCATTTCGATAGCCCAGATGCGCTATCTTCAGCTCATCCGCATGCTGTATCAGAATGTCACGGTTGATTGCCGTACAGATGCTGCGATAGGCATCCATTGGCAGCGGCAACAGATCATCCTTGTCATACGCCGCCTCCAGATAATCCAAAATACTGTTGGCAATCTTATCCGTATACTCATTCATAGAGCTGTATGCAAAGTAACATTCCTTCCACAGCAGCACCATCGCACAGTTGCGGTAATAGCGGGCTGTACGCTCCTGATCATTCCAAACAAAGAAATCATCTGCCAAATCCTCGACATCCCTGTTCTGAAAATCATCTCTGTGAATATATCCCAGCGGTGTGACGACAAAGCCCTCTCGGTAGACCGGGTGATAATACTCCTGCGGCCAGGAGATGCATAATTCCTTTTCCTCATCGATATGATCCAGAACATAGCCCTGAATATCCTTCAGCCAGCGGTAAAAATACTTGTACTTCAAATTTTCAAAATTGCGATCCGTATAATATCCAGTCGGATCATTTACCTCCAGCGGAATCTGGGAACCGCTGATAATCTCATCAAAAACAGTGCAGACAAATGCATGGAATCCGGGTCCTGCGACATTGGTCTGTGCCGCAATACTCACAAAGCGGTCTTCATAGCCGCATTCAATGTACCCCTCCGGACAAATATCGATCATGACGGTGGTATCATAATCCTCCAGCTTCAGCTTTTTCTCATCGCATACCTGCTTTAAAAAAGCACTGAATGCCTCTCTGTCCGTTTCCTTTTCCAGCTGCCCTTCCAATACAATTTCAATAGACATTGTCAAAACCCCTTTCAAAAAGGAACTGATTTCTCAGTCCCTTATTCAACTGCCAATACACGGTAAACGTTTTTCATTTCACCATCGTATACGACATCTTTCTTGTAATTCTTTGTACGGTCATATTCATAATCCTGAATTTCAATAACGCTGATCGTCATGGACTTCTTCAGACTCTCCACTTCTGTTTCTGCATAGGTCAATGTCAGCTTGACACCGTAGCCCCTGCAGGCAGAGCCATTATAGGTAAAATCCTTGGCTTCTACAGCATCCACCTTATAACCGGTTACCTCCGGCAGGCTTTTCTTCCCGTATTCGTTTACGATGGTCGGATAATTTCCATAGTAGTATGCCTGCGCAAACTCCATGAAGTTGCGGATCTTATCGCTTGGTATGAACTGCAGTCCGCCAAGATCCTGGGCATCCTCTTTATTGGATAATGTAAAGAAATCAAATGCAAAGCTGACTGCTACCATGGTAGCCTCTTCTTTTCTATCTTCACTGGTGATTGCTTCCGACAGCTTGTTATATGCTTCAATCTGAGCCTGCGTTGGATTCAGCGGTTCCACATATAAATCATTGGCAACCATTTTCACTTCCGCCTTCTCTTCGTTTTTCGCTGTTTCTTTTTTCTTACTGCTGTCGTCAGAGCTGCATCCGCTAACCATAGTTACCGATAGGATTCCGACGCAGAGAAGTAATTTCTTTGCTATTTGATTCATACAGACCTCCATAAAACGTTTATTAGTATATCATAGTTTTTCAGGAAAACCTATGCGTTTTGACAAATTTAATAATTTCTTCAGAATACATGCCGCCTCCCTGAGAAAGCTGCGCATTTCCGCCGCCCTTCAGATGATAGGCATCCGCAATTTCCTTGAATACCTTTGCGGAATCAAAATCCATATCCTTATGAGATGCTACGACAACGTGAACATTGTCATATGTCTTTGCCACGAAGATGACCGCCTTCTTGTAATTCTCCGTTACATATTTTGCGACATCCGCTTCTGATTTTACATCGATATCATCAAAGAAATGGATGATGACATCCTCCTCGCTCTGTCCAAGCTCTTTTCCAAACATCTCATAATATTTCTGTTTCCAGACAACGACATCCCGATTCAGCTGACGGGTCTCATTGATTAAACGATTGACACCGGTATTTACATAGAGATGAGATACAGCCAGAGAGCGGCTTGCCTCATCCAGCACCTTGTAGCGTCTGGTTACACAATCAAGCAGCTGATCGCCGACCAGATATTTAATTTTATACCCCTTTGCTGTTTTTTCATACCCACTGATGTACAGCATCTGCAGGTAGCGAAGGGATGGAACATGCATACAGCCGCACATATTGTAATCCAGTGCCCCGATGCGTACAACACGCAGATCATCACGGTCAATATTCTTGCCCTTGGCCATCTTGCTTGCCTCTACCCGGGTCGGATACTGTATACTGACTTCAAGATCATCACGAATCAGACCGTTGCACAGTACCTGCAGCTCAAATGCCATCTTGTCAGTGAAATCCTCAAAGCTGAATTCAATATCATTTTCCTCATCCCCTACATGATGAGCCAGTGTCTCCACCTTATAAACATTGCCAAGAACCGCACTGATCAGATGCTGGGCCGTATGAATCTGACATTTGCGGAAACGCTCATGCAGGTTCACACTCATAAAGACAGTCCCCTCCAGTTGGGTGTCCAGAAGGTGCCACATATGACCTTCCTCATATTTCAAATCCAGTACCATGTGCTCGTCAATCATACCGATATCACTGGCCATGCCGCCGCCTTCTTTATAAAAGATGGTATCCTTGCAGGCATGCCAGAAGAGGCCGTTATCTTCCCGGACTTCCAGAACCTTAGTGGAAAGCTCCGTTGTAAAGCAATTATCATACAGTTTGTTGATCATAAGTATCCTCCTTTTCCAGTGTATTTTCTTATATTCTACCACACTTTTGTGCCTTTTTCTCAAGAAACTCATGTAACTAACACGTTATCTCATGATATAATGGTATGCGTCAGGAGTTGATGAAATGAATCAGGTAGCGAAACATTGGAAGGATTATGAATGCATCGATGCCGGCAGCGGGGAAAAGCTGGAGCGATGGAAGGATATCATACTGCGCCGTCCCGATCCGCAGGTGATCTGGCCGATGGAGGAAAACAGTATGTGGAATTCCCCACATGCGCATTACCACCGTTCAAAAAGCGGTGGCGGAAGCTGGGAATATAAAAAGAAGTTCAAGGACAGCTGGACAATCTCATATGGTGATCTGCGCTTTAAGGTTTCACCGACCGGCTTTAAGCATACCGGGCTGTTTCCCGAGCAGGCTGCGAACTGGGACTGGATGATGGAAACGATACAAAGCAGCGGACGTGAGGATTTGCGTGTGCTGAATCTGTTCGCCTATACCGGCGGAGCAACCATGGCCTGTGCAAGTGCAGGAGCTGCTGAAGTCGTCCATGTGGATGCCAGCAAGGGGATGGTGAACTGGGCCAAGGAGAATATGGTGCTCTCCCATCTGGAGAATCATAAAATACGGTTCATCGTGGATGATGTGCTGAAGTTTGTTGCCCGTGAGAAAAGAAGAGGCAGAACCTATCATGCTATAATCATGGATCCACCAAGCTATGGCAGAGGACCAAATGGAGAAATATGGAAGATTGAGGAACAGCTGTATCCGCTAATCTCTGCATGTATGGAAATCCTGGATGAAGATCCGTTATTTTTCCTTGTGAACTCCTATACCACCGGATTCCCGCCAACTGTTTTATACAACCTGCTGCGCAGCACCATTGGTAAAAAGCACAGGGATGGTCAGATTGATGCCGGAGAGATCGGTCTTCCCATTACAGCCACAGACAGTGTGCTGCCATGCGGAATTTATGGGAAATGGGTTCACAGTAAGCGATAAAAAGCATTGTCAAAATACAATATGTGTTACGTTTGCATGTCTATGAAGAAGGGAATCCTAAATGCTATGGAAGTATACAATAGCTTTGGATTCCCTTTTTTACTATACTCAATATCTTTCTGCCATGAACACAGGCAGGTACCCATCAGATTGCTAGCTTGAAAACGGTAAAAAAGCAGATAGCACCTATATGAAGTAACCCCCTAAAGTTGAACAACCAAATTATGGAGGTGCACTTCAATCTATGCCATCTGCCTGTTTATTTTATATAAGCCTTCCAGATATCCAGCTCGCGCTGAGCATTTTCATGAGAATCCGATGCATGAATCACATTGTTCACCAGGCGTACAGCTGCCGATGCCTTCTCATAGCTGTCATCGCTGTATTTCCCTCGAATCGTATCAGCTCCGGCTTCCTGCGGATTCGTTTTCCCTGCCAGTGTCCGTGTAAGCGTGATAATATCCTCACTTCCCTCATAGCTGACCTCCATCGGCATGATGGTATGCGGTCCGTCATAATAAAAGGAATTAAAAAGTTTTCCCGGGAAATTAAAATCCTTACTCATGGAGTCGATCACGCCGGCATAATGATCGATCAGCGTCTTCATAACATCCATCGTAACCGAAAGCGTACAGCTTTTCTCAATCACAAGCCCATGTGAGCGAAGCTCCTTTAGAACTGCCTGCGCATGGCCGCTTGCAAATGCATCCGGCTTCAGCATCAAAAAAGTTTTCTGTTTCATAATGACCTCCTGTTTTTCTTTAGTATACACTATTATCTCAGGATTTTGTATCCCCAGTGCTATTTCTGTTCAAAAGGGTTACTGCTTATGAATATGCTTCATCAGATCGGCGATGATTTCCACACGATGAAACGGTGTAATCAAATAATAGCCGTCGATGTAAGGACGCATTTCATCCATGGTTTTACAGCTGATGGCTACTGCCAGCTTCTGTGCCTCCGCACGCGTTGTTCCTTCATATAAATCAATAATTTCATCATCCACTTCGATTCCGGAAATTTCATTGTTCATATACACCGCATTACGATGCGATACAATCGGAAGAACACCGCCCAGAAGATATGCCTGCAGCTCTTCTCTCGCCCTTTTCAAATTGATAAGAGCCTGTCGTGAATGTACCGGCTGTGTCAAAAAGCCTTCCATTCCCTGTGCAACCTTGCGCTTTGCTTTGGCAAGCTCAGCTTCAAAATTCACGGCATTCAGATTCAGTGCTCCGAAAATCAAGAAAGGTTCACGAAACATCGTTTCATTCAAATCACGGATATAGCCTGCCAGAAGCTGCGAATTGAAATTGAAGACCCCCTTGATTTCCTGACGGTCCTCACTGGGAATCGGATCACCTGTAACAACCAGTACATTGCGTATTCCTTCAATCTGCAGACCGAACAGCAGTGCCTTTGTCGCATTGATATTGCGATCACGGCAGGTCATATGCGGTATGACCTCCAGACCAAGCTCCCGATGAAGCTTACAGGCCATCAGTGAGCTGTCAACACGGGCACGGGCAATCGGACAATCCGCAATGGTCACAGCGTCCACACCTGCTTCCTTTAAAAATTCCGCATTGTTCATAAAGCGCTCAATTTCACAATTTGCCGGCGGGTCAAATTCCACTGCGATGATTTGCTGCCGCTTCTGCAGCTTTTTACGCAGGGGATTGTGATCTTCACGTACGATTTTATCCGTTTGCTGTGCCGGTTGCAGCGTCTTTTGCACAATCGTTTGCTCCTGCAATGCTTCCTTTGTCTTTTGGATGTATACCGGCGTTGTTCCACAGCAGCCTCCCAAAAGCCTTGCACCCTTTTTCCAGATTTCCTGCATTTCCTTAGCAAAATACGTAGAGCTGTCTCTGAAATAGGTTCTATTGGCCAATATTGTCGGATATCCGGCATTTGGCATGATCAGAATCGGTTTCTTTGAGCGATCGATGGAATCCAGCAGCCGCTTCATATGCATCGGTCCGCATACGCAGTTCAGACCGCAGGCATCCACATGCTCATCCGTAAGACAATCCTGCAGAAGTTGATGCATCGCAATTCCCTGACGGCTGTATCCATCAGCGGTTACTGCAAAGGATACAATAATACACGCAGAGGGACAGCGCTGTTTAATATAGGCGCTTACCGCATGCAGCTCCCGCGTATTCAGCAGAGTTTCAAACAGGAAGCATTCTGCCCCCTCCGCAAGAAACACATCCGCGATGCGCTGATATTGCTGTGCCAGTGATACATTCTTCTGTTCCATGATCGGTCCGATATCGGCAAAGACCTTCACCCTGTCCCCGGCTGTCTCTTTCGCTATGCGATAGCCCTCCTGCAGTATCTGTTGTATCATCTCCCAGCTGCATTCCAGTTGCTGTTCATTAGCGGAGAAGGTGTTCGTCTTAATCGCATCCGCACCGGCCTCGATATACTCCCGATGTATCGCCGCAACGCGCTGTGGATGCTTCAAATTCGCCATTTCACAAGGCTCCTGCTCCTCTGCATAGCGCTGTGCATAATATGTGCCAAAGGCTCCGTCAAACAGCATATATCCCTGTGTATTCAAATATTCTTCTATCATCCCAGCACCTCCTTAGCGATGTCCGCACTTTCCTTTGCATCTCTGGCATAATAGTCCGCATGAATCTGCTTTGCATATTCTGCAGAAACGACTGCTCCTCCCACCATGATTTTACAGTCATGTCCACTATCATGCAGTGCCTGTATCGTATCCTCCATGGATTTCAGCGTCGTGGTCATCAGCGCACTGAGACCAATCAGACGCACCTGTTCCTTAATCGCAGTTTCCACCACTGCCTCGATTGGGACATCCTTTCCTAAATCAAATACCTGATAGCCGTAATTCTCCAGAACAACCTTGACGATATTCTTTCCGATGTCATGGACATCGCCCTTGACCGTTGCCAGAATGATTTTCCCTTTGGAGATGGATTCCATGCCACTGGAATTCACCGCCCGACGTATCTCTTCAAATGCACATTGTGATGCTGTTGCGGCATTGATCAGCTGCGGCAGATAGATTTCCTTTTTTTCATAACGAACACCGACCGCGTCCAGTGCCGGTATCAGATGCTCATTGACAATCTGCAGCGGTTCTTTTTCTGTCAAAAGCTTCGTGCAAAGCTGCCGTGTTTCCTCCTTTAGCCCACGCATGATACTTTCTTCAATACGCATATGTGAGGAACCGGTTTCCACGTTCACTTCCTGTTTCTGCTGTGCATATATCCGGATATACTCCTGTGAGTCAGCATCGATTCCCTGCAGCACACGATAACTGCGCACGGCAGCCATCATCGCAGGCTGATTCGGATTCATGATGGGCATACTCAGACCGGCCTGCATCGCCATCGTAAGAAAGCTCTGGTTCAGCAGGATACGGGATGGTAATCCAAAGGATATATTGGATACTCCCAGCACCGTATGTACACCAAGCTGTTGCCGAATAGCGCGCAAAGCCTTCAATGTCTCTTTCGCACCGCTTTGCTGCGCAGAAACCGTCAGTGTCAGACAGTCCAGAAAAACGTTTTCCTTCGCAATACCGTACAGCTGTGCTGTTTCTACAATACGTGCTCCTATCTTCAGACGCTTCTGCGCACTCTCAGGAATACCGTCCTCATCCATCGTCAGTCCAACTACATTGGCCCCATATTTCTTTACCGCAGGCAGAATCCTTTCCATAACGGCCGCTTCTCCATTTACGGAATTCACAATAGCAACTCCGTTAACGACACGAAGAGCCGCCTGGATCACAGCCGGATCGGTTGAATCAATCTGCAAGGGAAGATCGATCACAGATTGCAGCTCCTTGATTACCTCAACCATCATTTCTTTCTCGTTGATCCCCGGCAGACCGACATTGACATCCAGAATATCGGCTCCTCCTTCCACCTCTTCCATGGCGATCGCAAGGATTTCATCCAGTCGATGCTCCTGCAAGGCAGCCTTCATGCGTTTGTTTCCCGTTGGATTGATACGCTCTCCAATCACATGAACATCCTGTATACGCAGACATTTGGTTGGTGTGCAGGCATAGGAGCCGCTGCGCCGCTTCTGTTTTTCTACAGCGATTGCTTTTGGAAGTACATTCCTCAGCTCCCGTATAAACTGCGGGGTTGTCCCACAGCAGCCGCCGACATAGGCTAGGGGAAGCTTCGTATACGGCAACAGCATGCGTGCATATTCAGCTGCATCTATGCTGTAGGTATTCGTTATTGGATCCGGCAGTCCCGCATTCGCCTTGATGATCAGCGGCAGATTTGTCATCGCTGCCAGTTCCTCTGCAATCGGTAGAATCTGATCCGGCCCCAGTGAGCAGTTGATACCGATGGCATCCGCTCCCAGACCTTCCGCACATAAGGCAAAGCTGGCTGTCGTGCAGCCGGTAAAGGTTCGATAATCTGCCTCAAAGCTCATGGTCACAAAAACCGGCAGCTGCGTATGCTCCTTAGCGGCAAGCATGGCCGCCTTCACCTCATACAGATCACTCATGGTTTCAAAGATGACCAGATCTGCACCGGCCTGTTCCCCTGCAACAACCTGCTGGCGATACAGCTCATAGGCTTCCTCAAAGGGCAGATAGCCATTTGGCTCCAGCATTTCTCCGATTGGTCCGATATCCAGTGCAACACGAACACCGGCTTTTCGTTTTGCTGCGGATTTTGCCAGCTGTACTGCTCTTGTAATAATGTCCTCCACCGTGTATTGTGATTTGCTTAGCTTTTTGGCGTTTGCGCCAAACGTATTTGTATAAATGATATCACTGCCGCTGTCAATATAGGCTGCATGCACCTCTTCTATAACCTCTCCATGCTCCATCATAAACAGCTCCGGAGAAGCCCCGGCAGGTAGTCCCTTAGCCTGCAGCTGCGTACCCATGGCACCATCCAGAAACTGGATTCTATTTTCAATTCCCACAGAATTTCCCTCTCTTTCGATATTCACACTGCTTCACCAGACGGCAATGCGCACAGCCCCGCAATACAGCGGGCTGTATCCGATCCGCAATGCCAATGATAGCCGTGACGCTTTTCATCGGAACAAGCAGACTGCTTTCATTCACATGAAGTCCAATACGCCGTTGTGCATCCAGCGCCTGTAAAAAGGATGCCTGCAGGGTGATTGGCAAATCACCATAACCACAGGAGTAGCGGTCTGTCAGATATGGATAGCTTTGCTGCAGCTCCTTTTGCAGATTATCGCAGACAGCCTCAATAGCCGCACTGGCACAGCTGTCAAACAAAACAGCCTTCATCATATCCTGTACCTGCAGCCTTTTCATTTCCTTATCAATGCGTGGGCCAAGCGTCGCCGCCATGAATATACAGGCATGGCTTTTCTTCAACAACCGCTTGATATCACTTCCCGTAAGCTGTACCCCGCAATTCACTGGCTGAGCATCCTGCAGCTGAAATACGCGATATATGATACGTGGCTCGCTGTATTGCAGAACCAGCTGCTTCATTTCCTTTAACACGGATTGCGTCTGTTCATCCGGAATGCCTTCCCCATAGCCCAGAAAATGCAGAATTTCTTCCTCGCTGATATCCGTTAACTCTCTACGCATTGCACCATCCTCCTTATAAACAAAAAAGCTCTCCCCCATAGGACGAAAGCTGTATTTCGTGTAACCACCTATTCTCATATCCGCGAAAGTCAGCGGATTCTTCTCAGTACGCCGGTAGCATCCGGTTATACCGCCGTGCTGTAACGGGCACTTCCCCGTCATGAACTCCGATTGCCCATGCGACTCCAAGACCATCTTCCTCAGGGATTCCCTGTTTTCTTCCACCATATCTGAAAACTCTCTGTAAGCTTCACCCTGCATACTCTTCTCTTCATTGTCTTTGATTTGTTACATTTTATCATGATAATGTTTTCACGTCAATGAAAACGAATGAAAAAAAAGCAGATTGCTCTGCCTATTTCTCCATAAATTCCCGAATCATATCCAGACGGTTTTTTGTGTCCTCATACCCGAGATCAAACCAGCGTCCCAGCAGCTCTTTATCATGCGTATAGCGTGTAACACCATAATCTGCACTCGGACGAAGAACAATCGCATTTCCCTGTTCCTCCAGCTCCTTTACGATCTGCCACTGCTTTTGATAATTGATATGACGAATTTTCAAATTCTCACGAATTTTTTTATTTCCGGGATACATAAGCTTTGCCAACTGAATCTGCCATCCCGGTGCCGGCTTACGCACATAATTTTCTTCCTTTGTGGAAATGAAAACATGCTTCGTATTTCCCTGTCGAATGCTCTGCTCAATCGGTATCATATCAACCAGTCCGGCATCCATATACGTATGTCCCCGGAATTTATATGGTCGTGTAAGCAGAAACAGAGCACAGCTCGCCTGCATCAGAATCTGTTCCTCTGGGTCAAAGTATTCCTTTGGAAAATATTCCACCTCATTGGTATCCATATTATATACACCAATATCCAGCAATGTTTTATTGTTCATAAAAGCTTCATAGTCAAGGGGTGCATGCTTCTCAATGAATTTGCAAACATAACCGATTCCAAACACACCCTTTTCATGAATCAGGGGAGACATACCGATTGCCCCTGCTTCACAAGCCGCATCCACTCCCGTGACACGTAGACGATCCTTCTGTTTTGCGACAAACGGCAGCAGAACCTCTGCACCGGCACTGATTCCAACGGTATATGGAAATTCAATATCATAGTCCAGAAAACACTGCAGGACTCCGCATGTATATGCAGCCTTTGTGCCTCCGCCTTCGCAAATTAAACCAATTTTTTCTGCCATTTTTCTACACCTCGCAGCCCTTTCATTATACTATGAGCTGACGGTAAGGTAAAGAAATAATTTACCTGTAAATGGAAAGAAGGCATTCAAAGGATTCCATCAATTCGCCATTTACATGATGAAGCAAAGGCGATGAACCAGTACACAGCTTCATCCACTGAAGATGTGCTGTGCTGTTGATAGAATTAGCTAACAATAAAACATTACATATTTCTGTTCCTGAACTGCACGAATCAGCAACAGCTCAGCTTTACGCAGTCCCTCCGTTAGATAGCCCATTTCGTAGGCATCCTCTGTATACAGCTGCTGTGGAAACAGTTTTTTCCATGCATAGATATTTTTATCTATCTGAAGCTCTTGCAGAAGCTCTTTTATTTCCTGCCATGAACGTATAACCAGATAACGTCTTTGCAGCACTTGATCTGACAGCGTCTCAGCTATGGGAAGCTCCAGCATATCGATCAGATGGCTGTGAAAGGATTCCTCGTGTAAAACCTGATAGCTGATATATTCATCCTCCAGCTCCAGCAGCCGGTTAGCTATAACATCATCTATAATAAAAAGTGCACTTGTATTTTTCATGTTTCCTCACTTTCTCTTTCTTTCATTATATATACCGGCAGTTAGTTTTTGGTTAGATACCCCGTTATAAGAAGAAAACAGCCACGTTCATGGCTGTTTTTCTAATATTTATGAGTGAGCGGTTTCTGTATTGGTTTCGTTCTCATCCAGTTCTTTCCACTTTCTGCCAAACAGAACGAAGATTACCTGTACGATTAGGAAGGCTGCCATAAGCAGTGTCCATTTGTCAATCAGAACCATTGGAAGTGTGATATCTTCCGTAAGGAAGAATGCTATTACAGAGACAACTGCTGTTATCGTGCTTGCTACACGCAGCCATTTTCTTCTCTTATAGCGTTTTGACTGTTCGTCATCATTTCTCATTGCGGAAGTTTTTTCGTCTTCCTCTTCTTCCTCCTTCTTCAGCTTGGAAAGCAGAAGGAATAGTCCAAGTAGTACCGTACCGCCGGCACAGATCAGATTGATCAATGCCCATTCATTCTGTGATCCGCCACCTTTTGGAGTAGGGTTTTCCTGAACCTCTGTGCTTTCTCCACCCTGCGGCTGATCAGGATCATCTTCATTCACGATTGGTCCTGGATTCGGTGTTGGTGTTGGAGTCGGTATTACCGGTACAACAACCGGAGGAATTACCGGAGCTACCGGAGTCACAGGAGCCGCTGGTACCGGAGTACCCGGAGTTGGCGGTGTTACTGCAGGAGGTGTCGGTGTTACCGGTGTTGGAAGTATCGGAGAAACAACCTCTGCAAAGCCTGCAGTAAATACGGTATCCTCTGTGAAATAGGTGTTTCTCATAGCGTCTGTATTCACATAAGCGTTGCCATTTGCTGTCCAGCTCATAAAGCTGTACCCATCATTTGCGATAGCATCAACCAACGCCTGTGGTCTTACTGCCGCTGTTGTATTGTTACCCGGGCGGGTTACATATTCAACAGTTGTGCCTGTAACAGAACCATTGGTATCTGCTACATATTCAAAACGTACCTGATATTTATCCGGTGTACCATCCGGTGTTGTATCCGGATCCGGCGTACCGCCTTTTGTATCGGCAGAATAATATACGTTGACGATTACATGGTCGCTTTCAACAATCTTTGTATCTGCAACTGTAAATACATATCCTGGAATGCTGATTCTGTGTGCTTCACCATACAGATAGGTTCCATGTTCAATATTGTTTACTGTTACAGCTGGAGCAAGCTCTTCGCCTGTATCTTCGTTGAGGAAACGAACAGCTGCTGCGTAGGTATTGATTGCATGGTTCGCTGTGAATGCAGCTCCTTTGTTTGTAATTTCCATATCCTGCTTCGGAGTTTCCGGAGTCCAGTTTACAAAGTGGTATCCGCTATTCGGTGTAGCTGCTGCAATCTGATTCTGTGCAAGCTTACCAGTTCCATCTTCTGCGTAATTACCCTGTGCATCATAGAGGGTGACATACGTCTTATCGAAGCTGACGGTTCCGTTTACTGCTGCGAATGTGACTACTGCCTGATACTCATCCGGTATCTTATCGCCGTTTTCATCTGTACCGAAGTTTGCTGTGTATTCACCAGCTACATTCAGTCCATCTACCTTTGCCGGTTTGAATTCTTCATCCCAGCTGACGATCGTACCTTCTGCGTTCGTCCAGTTCTTGAATGCATAGCCTTCACTTGCTTCTGCTTTGCTTCCCTTTACGGTTCCGGTTACTGGCTTGACTTCATCCTTCGCATTGGTTACAGTTCCCATAGTTTCATCATTTGATTTATATGAGATCGTTACCTCTGCATCTTCCTCGAAGTATGCTAAGAAGGTTGTATCTTCTTCATATTTTGCTTTTCTCAATGCTTCATCTGTTGCGAAATCGTTCGTTCCATCATTCCACTTCTGGAAATGATAGCCCTTATCAGCTTTCACGGTGGATGGCTGTGTTGGGTGTGCGTCGATCGCTACAGGTTTGTTGTTTTCGATGACCAGCTTACCATTTTCAACTTTATACTTGTTGATCCATTCAACGGTTGTTCCACTCACCGTTCCCTTTTGGTCTGCTGCTGCCTGATAGGTATATTTCACCTGATACTCATCCGGTATCTTATCGCCGTTTTCATCTGTACCGAAGTTTGCTGTGTATTCACCAGCTACATTCAGTCCATCTACCTTTGCCGGTTTGAATTCTTCATCCCAGCTGACGATCGTACCTTCTGCGTTCGTCCAGT
>NZ_JANGCA010000130.1:0-2005 GCF_024463855.1 Clostridium sp. DFI.1.208
TCCTTATTCACGAAGCAACAACGAATGAGGAGAACGAAAGAATACAGGAAATAGAGATATACTACCGATTTATTGGAAAAGTAGACTGATAAAGAGGGTTCATATCTTTAACTAAGGGAAACTGGTATAAATATGCCAGATATTAGCCTTTTAGTAGAAATTGCAGAGTTTTATGATGTAAGTATTTCTGAAATTATCGATGGAGAAAGGAAAAGTGAGAAAATGAATGAAGAAGTGAAAAAAACAGCATTAAAGTTATCAGATTACACAGAAACAATAAACAAGACTATAAGAAAAAGACTATTTTTCTTAACAATTATTGCATTTATAGGAATGTTAGCATTTGTAACGATTGAGGCATTGGGATTAGATACACCTAACAGCATATACGAAAATATTGCGGGTTGCGTTTAGGGTTAAACTTTGGGATTCTGATTGTTATTGCTATGTATTTATCTGGTATTCTTACAAAGATAAAAGAAAGACGGATGACGAGAAAAAATGCACTAAATATGTAGTGAGTAATCATAAAGTCGTTACTTGAAAGAATGCGAAACTTCCAGTTTATAGGGAAGAAAAAATAAATCATCACAGAGCCGGACGCACAAGACGCAGAGCCGATGAACAAGTACAGTATCATGGGAAAAAAGAAACAATGTAGGGAAAAGCAGTCTGGGCAGTATAAATGGATTAGAAATTCTCGATTGGGAAATTTACATTTTGCTTTCGATGACCAGAATGAAAATCGTTACCGTTGCGCCTGTTTTCACAAGCGTTGCGTGACATAAAAAGAATTCTATTTTAATATCAAAGTATCAAAAACAAAGGAGGTTCTTTTTATGTTGAAGGAATTAAAGAAAAACAAAATGAGTGTTGTTGCAACTGGGATTTTATTTGGTGTTATGGGGGTATTAATTATTCCTATGATAGCGGTAATTGTAAAAATATCGAATGCATTATCCCAAAAACATCCTAGGATATACAAGTATAGTATGATTGCTTTTATCGGTATGCTATTGGCAATTAGCCTATTTTTCGTTGTTATTAAACATCAGATGAGTTTTCTTGTAATAGTTGCTTGTTTAGCAATAACATTATGCGACACTATTAAAAACAGATAATAAATGGAGTACAACTATGGAAATATCAGATTTGATTAAATTAGCCAGAATTGAAAAGGGCTTAACCCAACAACAACTGGCTGATGTTGTCTTTGTTACGCGACAGACAATTTCGAAATGGGAATTGGGAAAAAGTGTTCCTGACCAAGCCTCTCTTATATTGCTATACCAGTATTTGGACATCAAGGATAATGAGAAAAAACAGTTATCAAAGCTTATTTTTAATAAGCAAAATATTATATTAATTTTGATTGCAATCTTATTTTCTCCTATGGTTATTGGAGTACGTTTTATCTGTTGTAAAATTGATAAGATTGAAAATCGCAAAATTAAAGCGGTAATCAAGGTTATTGGCTTTGTTGTATTCTCATCTTATCTAGTATCTTTAAAAGAAAATGTGGCGTATTTGTTAATTGGTATATTTTCTCTGGTGTATTTGTTATATCAATTCTATTTGAGTGGATTGGAAACTAAATGATTTGTGTCAGCAAGTTTAAGGCAAGCGATAATTCATGAAATTCCAGTTTGACAACTTCATATCCATACACACAAAGCAGTTAGTCTTAGGATTGACTGCTTTTTAACAAAAGACACCGCTTAGGTGTTAAGGGTGTCTTTTTAGTGCTATTTTATTGTCATATCAAGGCTCATTCAATCGTGGTAAATTCGTGGTAAATTGAATAATTTTCTATACTTCAAATTGCTTGAAAGTATAGTGTTTATGCGGACAATCGAAAATTATATATAAAATTTATTTTAAATATCATTACGATATTCTCATAGATATACTCACAGATCTTGATAAACAACTGAACCACCTCCTGTCACTCTATATATTGATATTCATCAAAATGTCATATTCAATATAGACCATCAGACAAAGC
>NZ_JANGCA010000131.1:0-1978 GCF_024463855.1 Clostridium sp. DFI.1.208
CGGGTCTTTGACAGACTATATATAGCCAACATCTTCTAAAGCTTTTTATCAAAGGCTTTTTTTATGATTATTTTGTCAAATATTTCGTTTTATTATATGGTAATTATTGGTAATTTGTGATATAATTTATGTAGGTGATGTCTATGAAAGTTACTACTACTCGATCGAAGTCTTCTGAAACTTTTTATATCTGCCATTCTTTTGTTGATAAGAACGGCAAAAATACTTCCAGAGTTCATAAACGGCTGGGCACTTTGGCTGAACTTTCCCTTTTACTCTCTACTGACCGTGATGGTGTCATGGCCTGGGCTAAAGAACAGGCCCGTATTGCTACTGATAATTACAATAACGAAAATAAAGCCGTTTCTGTTCTCTTATCCCCTACACACTATATCCCTAAAAATGAGCAGCGCTCTTTAAACTGTGGTTACCTTTTCCTTCAATCTATCCTTTCCTCCCTCCGCTTTGATAATATCTGCCGTAATATCAAGAGACGCCATCAGTATGAATACAATCTGTATGATATTTTATCTGACTTGCTTTTTGCTCGTATCCTTCATCCTTCTAGTAAGAAGAGCTCTTACGCTTTTGCTCAGACGCTCCTGGAACAGCCCAAATACATTCTCCAAAACGTCTATCGTGCGCTTTCTGTTATTGCTGATGAATCAGATTATATCCAGGCTGAGATCTATCGTAATTCACACTTCCTTCATAAACGGAATACCAAGGTCCTTTATTATGATTGTACAAACTATTATTTTGAAATCGAACAGGAGAGTGGGAGTAAAACTTATGGCAAAAGTAAGGAGAATCGTCCTAATCCAATCATAGGAATGGGACTTTTCATGGATGCGGATGGCTTCCCACTTGCTTTCGACCTACATCCTGGTAAACAGAATGAACAGAAAACATTGAAACCTCTCGAACAAAAGGTCATACGTGATTTTGACTGTGCTGAATTCATTTATTGTTCTGATAGCGGACTCGGATCACAGAATAACAAATTGTTTAATGATATGGGAGGCAGATCGTATGTCGTCACACAGTCATTGAAGAAGTTGAAGAAAGAGGATCGTATCACAGCACTCGATCCGAAACAATACAGAAAGCAGGGGAGCGAAAAATTCATCGACCTCAGAGAACTGGATGAAAATGATCCTGAAGTATACAAATCTATTTACTATAAAGAAATCCCAATCGAGTCAAAGAAGTTATCAGAAACGATGATCGTAACGTATTCGCCTAAATATAAGGCTTATCAAGCAAAGATAAGACAGGGGCAGATTGAACGCGCTATGAAGATGATCAATGATGATGGAAAAAAGCTTAAGAAGAATAGGCGTAATCCTAACGATCCAGCCAGATTTATAAAAAAGACTGCGATTACTGCGAATGGTGAGGTGGCAGAAGAAGAATATTGTCAGCTCGACCAGGCAGCTATAGATAAAGAAGCGATGTATGACGGGTTCTATGCAGTTACGACAGACATAGATGGAGATGTATCTGAGATCATCGCTATCAATGAGAGAAGATGGCAGATCGAAGAATGTTTCAGAATAATGAAAACGGACTTTGAAGCACGACCTGTATACTTGCAGAGAGAAGACAGGATTAAGGCCCATTTCCTAATCTGCTTTCTGGCATTGCTGATATATAGGATTCTGGAATTGAAACTGGACAAGAGATATACAACAGAGAACATCATAGATACACTGAGAAAAATGGATGTATGTGCACTTGACGCATATGGCTACATTCCAGTTTATAAAAGAACAGATTTGACGGATGATCTTCATGTACTATTTGGATTCCGTACAGATACTCAGATTATCAAGAAAGCTAAGATGAGAAGTATCATTCATCAGTCTAAGGTTGCAAATCAATTACTATATTCACCTGCAAAACCAAAAACTCAAGATTAACCCTTAACTAAAGGGTTTTCTTGAGTTATTTTTTTCTTAAACTGTCAAAGACGGGA
>NZ_JANGCA010000132.1:0-1952 GCF_024463855.1 Clostridium sp. DFI.1.208
CTTTCATGCCACCTACCTTCGCTCTGTTGATTTCCTTGTCCGTAATGTGAAAATCAAGATTGTCAGAATTATCTGTCTGAACTGCGGTAAAACTCACGCCATCCTCGTCAATGATATGATCCCTTTCTCTATTCTATCTCATTCTGATATCATCAATGTCCTTTCTTCTCTTGATCCTGATTTTGTCTATTCATCTCATCTATGGTTTCTTAAGTCTAAGTATCAGTCCATAGATTACCTTGATTACTACCGTATCTGCCTTCTGAATAGGAGAAACTTCTCAATTATTTCCTGTTCCACATAACTTTTGTGTGCTTTTCTCGCTTTCTGCCTTATTATTCCATTGTGATCACAATGAAAGCGAGGTTTTATCTATGTATATCACAATATTTCTCTGTCCGATCATGAAAGCCGGTGATTCCTTTGACTGATCATTGTCCTTCTGCCCCTTCTTTACAGATGAAAGATTTTCTTACGGCTTTTGGCCTTGATCGTGCAGATATCAAAGATATCAGTATATGTAATGAAGATGGTTACCTGAATGTTTATCTTGAGCTTAACATACGTGAGCACTCATGTCCTGTATGTAAGAGTGCTACCACAAAAGTCAAAGGCTATCAACTGAAGAAAATCAATCATTCTGTTCTCAATCCAATTCCCTGTATGATCCACTACAAAGCCAGACGCTATGTGTGTCCTGTCTGTGGTAAAACCTTTTATGAAAACAATCCCTTTATTTCCGGTAATCTCAAAGTTTCTGTTGCGACCGTATATAATGTCCTGAATGAACTTAAAAGACCGGAAACCACTTTTAGTTATGTAGCTGATAAATACCATATGTCAGCTTCTTCTGTCGCCAATATTTTTGACAGGCATATCCACCCCCACAGACGTTCTCTTCCTGAATGTCTCTGCTTTGATGAAACTTATGCTTTCAAAAGCAGAGACAGTGATTACATCTGTGTCCTGCTTGATTATAATGAGAAAAAGATTACAGATGTCCTTCCTTCAAGACGCATGCGCTATCTTGTGGATTACTTTCATAAGATCCCGCTGAAAGAAAGGAAGAAGGTCAAGTATGTTTCCTTTGATATGTGGAAAACATATCGTGAAGTATCCAGACTGATGTTTCCTGAATGCATCTGTATCGTCGATAAATTCCATGTACTTCAGGAATTGTCAAGAAAAGTGACGAGAGTAAGAATTGATGTCGTAAATGAAAACAAGAAGATCAAAGATGATCTGACAAAAAAGCGGAAAAAGCTGAAAGAAGAGAAAACTTCCCTCTGTCCTGAGGATGAGGAAAGGCTGCGTATTGCGCAACGAAACTATTATCTGCTCAAAAAATTTGACTTTGTCCTTTTCAGTAATGATCCTCGCATTTCTGATGCAAATGTAGAAAAGAAGTTCAACCGTGCTCTGAACCAGTACTGTAATCTCAATGATATCTATCATATGGCAATCGAAATAGATTCTAAACTGAAAGAAGCAGTTGAAATCAAAGATATCATCCATCTGTTCTATAAGAGTGCAGAACAGAAAAATGCAAAAAAGGAACTGGAAGATATCATTATTCTGTGCAGGACTTCAAATGTGAAAGGATTGCAGGACTTCTCCAACACATTATGCGAATGGAAACAGGAGATCATCAATTCATTCATAAAAATACCGTCATTAAACAGAAAAATGAATAATGCCCTTATTGAAAACAGGAATAAGTCTATCAAACTTTTGAAACACAGCAGTAATGGTTATACAAACTGGAACAGATTCAGGGCGAGAATCTTATACTCTTTAAATGATGATATACCTATGAAACTGTAAAAAAAGAAGTGCTCATGTCCTTCCGTGACTTCTGCACTTCTTAATTCTTTACAATTTACGGGGTCTCTTTTACCCCATGTAATTCTATACCCCATAATTTGTATACCCCACCTTATTTTAGATTACCC
>NZ_JANGCA010000133.1:0-1879 GCF_024463855.1 Clostridium sp. DFI.1.208
TTGATTTCCATAAGTTCTTCTAACTCCGTAACCTCATTGGTAATGTAGTTATGGATATACTGTATGAGTTTGGTTTCCATGTAAAATCTGCATTCTTTTTCATCATTGAAAAATTCATTTTCAGACAAATAATCTAAGGAAACATTGAAGTCCTGTTCCCGTTTGATAATATCCATGATATATGGCTCGGTGTGGTCAATATACTTCCATTCTCCCGACAATAATTCATTGGGCGTTACACCCAGCACGTCCATTATCTTCTCTAACGTATCAAAGGTAGGATAATTCACACCTCGTTCAATTTTGGAAAGGCTCTGCATATTGATACCGATTTTGTCCGCAAGTTCCTGTTGTTTCATTCCTCTGTGTTTTCTTATGGTCTGTATGTTCTCTCCTAAGAAACTGATTTTCTTTTCATAATGCTCCATAACTTAGTATAACCGCTCCTTTCGTTGCTTTTCTTGGTATTTATAAGCATATCATACTTAATATACATCTAAAAGTCAACAAAAACTTCTTGACAAGTAATTCTAATGGCGTTATTATCGCATCAGATAGAGTGATTAAGCACTCTAGGGTCAATCACACGCTTGAGTAAGCACAAAAAATATGTATTTTCACTTTGATAGCATGAATAAGCATGGACTATCAGACCGAAAACAAGGTTTCTGACTGGGGCTGTTCCGTTTAGCCACGAGCCTTACAAGGCTCGTGAGCGTTAAGAACGGGGCAGACACAGGAAGAAAGGGAACGCCTTTAGGCGTTCGTAAAGGGCGTATATGTAACACCGCCCTGCGTATACATGTCATAGTACCTAGAAACTGTGATAAATAAAGGAAAAAACACAATTTTTACCCCGCAAAAAAACGGGGCATACGAAAGGAGAAATGCACTATAACTACACACAAAAATTTATCCGTTAAGATTGATTACATCAGCATTGTATTTGAAACGGCAACCGCTGAAGATGTAATCATGCACATTTTAGATTTACCGACTGACATTTTCAATGTTTATCCAGCAACGATAAAATTCAAGACTTATCAAGCACGCTGGCAGATTGGAGATATTTATGTATCGGGGGACGCAAGAAAGACAGAGGACAACCCACAGGGGCTAGGCTGTTATCTTGTTATGACTGGCAGAGGTTGTGATGATATTTTCCGTATTCTCGACAGTAGGAATTATACCTTTGGGGATATGTTCCGACGTTGTGAGCGAAGATATGGACTGGATAATTTCCACTTCACAAGGCTTGATATTGCCATTGATGATAAGAACGAAAAACCATTCTTTACCATAGAGCAGATAAAGAAGAAATGCGAAAAAGAGGAATTTATCTCGAATAGTGAGGGCTACCACTTTGACGAAAGCAAGTTTGATGATTTCGACACCGCAAAGACCGTTTATATCGGTGCTGGTAAATCGGGATTGTCCTACCGCTTTTATGATAAAGATAAGGAAGTCTGTTCAAAACATAATAAGACACTTGATGAAGTCGGCAGTTGGAAACGGACAGAAATGCAACTGCGTGATGATAAGGCTCATGCTTTTGCCATGACATTCAAAGACAGACCGCTGGAACTTGGGGAACTGACTTTCGGGCTATTGGCAAACAATCTACGCTTTATCGTGCCAAACAGAAATGAAAGTAATAAGAGCAGATGGAAAACGTGTCGGTTTTGGGAACGCTTTTTAGGGGCTGTGGAAGTCTTAAAACTGCAAATACCGAAACTACATAATTCTCTTGAAGAAACACAGCAATGGCTCACAGAGGGTGGCGTGATTTCCGCTGTGAAAAGTTTTTACTTCTTGGAAGAACATGACGCATTAGGTGGACTGGAAAAAGTGGGAACTATGCTTGATAAGGCAAGATACA
>NZ_JANGCA010000134.1:0-1877 GCF_024463855.1 Clostridium sp. DFI.1.208
CAATGGCATCAACCTAAGGAAATTTGGTTGATGCTATTTTTTATTCCTATCAGAAATCACTTCATTAATCGCTCACTATCGTTGTAGTTAAGAGTATATTATATAAATATTTTTTAATATATATTATATGCTATAATGTAGTTAAGTAAAGGGGTGATTTTTATGTTCTTGCGTGTTATTCCAAACAACAAAGGTAAAAAAAATACCTTCTTTTGCGATCTTGTAGAATCTTATAGGGACGAAAATGGTATTCCAAAACATCGTACTGTAGTTAAACTTGGTCAATTTGAAAAAGATCGCATCCCTTATTTAAAGGCTGCTTTTGGTAAAGGTGATCCTAATAAAATTTTTAATGATGAGCTCAACCGTAGTTAAGTCATGCCAGGCAAGGATTTCTTCTTTGCTTGGTAAGTTCGGTAGTTACATCCGCTGTGAAAAAGTCCGTCACCTAACCAGAAAGCATCCTAATGATTTTGTGCGTATTTTCAAATTTCCATGGTATGATGTTTTACTTTACTTAATCTTTCGTTCTGAAAACTGTACACAGTCTGAACTCTCTAAATATTATAGTGATATTGGAAAAACCAATCTCCGTATTAGTAAACAAGCTGCTTTCAAAGCACTAAAAAAAGTCAACCCTGATGTATTTTCCGATTTGATTCATACTTTTGCTCGTTTTTTCTATGAATCTGATTTGGTTAAAACTTATAAAGGTTACATCCTGCTCTCAGAAGATGGTACTGCCAATGAACTCCGCCCTTCAAAGAAAGCTTTAAATCAATTTGGCTTTGTGACCAACCAATTTATCCGTAATAAAGATGCGGCGCAGAAAGCAACGAGTCGTTCAGCAGCATTCTACGATATAACCAATGGATTTATCGTTAATTTCACTATGAATCCATATAAAAAATCAGAGATACCGATCGCTATTGAACATCTTACAAACTGTCATTCATTATTTGATGGGAGGAAAACTATATATTTAGCAGACCGATACTATGGCTGTATAGAATTATTCGCAATATTGGAATCATATGGTTTCCAATATTGTATTCGTGGTAAATCTAATTTTTTCAAAAAATATGTATCACAAATGAAATCGAATGATGAGTGGATAGAAGTTAAACTGGATAAAACTTGGCTGAAAAGATTAAAGTATGATATAGCAAAAGAACGATTTCAGAGAAACCCAACTATCCAGATTCGTGTAGTCAAAAAATCTTATACTTATACCGATAAAAAAGGAAACATCCACCATACAGACCTTATATACTTTACAAATTTAAGCGAAAAAGAATTCTCTACTAATGAAATCGTATCCCTATACGCAAAACGCTGGGATATTGAAAGCTCTTATAAGACATTAAAAACAAATTATGAATGGGAACGTTTTTTCAGTGAAGATTGTGATTGTGAAATGTGTTGTATATATGCAAAAGTAATCTATCACAATTTAATCGGAATCATACGGAAAGAATTAAATGATATGTTGATTTTAGAGGATAAAAATAAGAGTAACATCTATAAGTATACTACGAATATAGTCCAATTAAGCAAACTGATGAGTGAAAACAATCTATGTCGCTGGATTAGATCTTGTAATGGTAAAGCTATAGAGAAGTTAATAGACTTGGCTATAATATTGATACATAAAATTAAAATACCTATACGCCCAGGCAGGCACAATCAACGGTGGGGAAGAATTGTCACCTGCAGCAGTCCTATTCGTTTCAGGTTAGATGGGAGGAATTGGCCTAGGACTTCTTATAGTCATGGGAAACTAAGAACTACTCAACCGTAGTTAAGAAAAGTTGATTTATCCAGATATCAGTAATTTTGAAAAATTCTAACGCATAATCAATGAGTTTTTGTGTACC
>NZ_JANGCA010000135.1:0-1753 GCF_024463855.1 Clostridium sp. DFI.1.208
GCTGAAGTGAAAAGTTAAATTCCACTTTCAAAAGGCGAATAAAAAATGTGGAACTTTCTTCTACAGAAGTCTATACAGAGCATAAATATAGCGTTAGAAAGGGTTTCAAATAGGTAGAAGTAAGTAAAAATGTGAAGAAAGTGGTCATTGTGCGAATGATAGATAAAATGGATAAGCGCACTGAAAATAGGCTCCATTATGCCTATGTATAACTAAATTCCACTTCCATTTTATAGTTACACTATAAATAACTGTTCTTTGCCGCCGCTCTTATCATTCTTTATATCATCTGTTTGTTACTTATGAGTCAATACGCTTGGGCGAAGTATCACTTCGTCCTTATCTATTTTCTGTAGACCAAATTCATAAAGTTTCTGCGCTAATTCCGGACACATGAACTCACATAGCTCAAATGGGGATTTTCCATTCAAATGTTCCTTGGCACTGGAATTGATATGTGAGATGGCTACATTCAAGGAAGTCTGATCGGTCAGGCCGATACTGCGTAAGTCTACTTCGTTAGGTAATATATAACGTAATTCACGATGCATATTTTCCAGGCTTCCTTTCTGCCCGGACTGCATAGGGTCGCAATAGAAGACTCGTGTCCTTCTGGTACCATCGTCTCTTTTTTCCATATGCTCAGCATCAGTAAATTCACCTCCGCGATCGGTGAGTGTTATATGAGCTTCCTGTTCAAACAGGCTTTTTCCAAGGATGGAATCAAGAACGGCTAGTCCGTCAACCATATCTGCAGCAGTCTTCGTGTCGTGATATACAGCAAACAGGAGCCCATATTTGATGAATTTGAAAGTCTGGATAAACGGCCCATTGGAAATGTCATTGTAGACTGTATCCATTTGTAAAATGTGTGTGATTTCCTCAGACTCAACATAGGATTGGTAATCTGTGTAAAGCCGTCCAACAAGGAATTTACGGTCTTGTCGTTTTTTATAGATCGTCTTCTTCTTAGCGGTCATTTTTCTTTTGACTTTTATACGAAGGTCAATGTTAGCAATGCCAACACATTCGAATACACCTTGTTCAATATAGTTGTAGAGTGTCTTCTCACTGATTCCAAGTTCGGGATGTGCAGCTATGATCTGATAAGGTGAATGACCTTTTAATAGAAGAGGCTTGATGGTATTGCCTAGCTCTACAGCTTCTGATGAGGTCAGATTGATTCCGGTTCGAGACTCAACGAGTTCGCTACGGTATTCCTCATAGGCGATCGTAGGTTTATAGAGGTATTTATCAAAGCGGCAGCTTTTCAGTTTCTCACAGCCATTACAAGCTCCCGGAGTACGATCTCTGCGTTTACAGCGGAACTTAGAATAATCAGGGCAGTTGACAGTACAATTCTTTCTCTTAAACTTACAGTGAGCATAGTTCTCGCATTCTAGAGAAAGTGTAGATTTATGAGAGAGATAACGGTGAGCACGGATTTCCTTACCTATCGTAGATTTATCTTTGCCTAGATTATCAGCAATAGCTTTTTTAGAGGAACCATTAACGATGCCGATCGCGATGACATTGCGATCGTCCTGAGTCAGATGTTTGTTTTTGTTCGTTGCCATATTCATCACCCTTTGTAATGTGTATGATAATAACCAGCGGTTACCTTCATCATAGATATAAAAAAGGATATATGAAAGACTAAATGCAATTGTAAGTGTAAATTCAACTAGATTGTTGTGTAAGAGTCTTTTCTACTTAGCTACTTTGAAAGTGGAATTTAACTTTTCACTTCAGC
>NZ_JANGCA010000136.1:0-1729 GCF_024463855.1 Clostridium sp. DFI.1.208
TAACTATAGTTCTTTTCAACATATTTACATTCACAATTTCAAAGATCGAATACTATATTTTCAAGTATTTTATATTTCATACTTTTTCATAAATTACTACTTGACTTTAATATAGTTGTCTTTCTGCTTTCATTATACGATTCATACCAAAGCAGTACCATACCAAATAATTTCCAAATATTTACATAAACAGTGAATAAACTTATATCTTTTTTATATCCATAAATAACTTCGATCTATTTTTTATTTTTAAATTAAAAATCACAAAGCCATCTAACCAGAAGCCTTGTGATTTCTTATATTATTATGATTTATCATGTATATTTCAGTGATTGTACATGGTAGCTAACACGTAGCTACCATCATTTCAGGGTAGATATGGCACGCCGCAGCTGAGCAACATCCTTATGGGTATAGATTTTTTCTGTTGTGGTATAGGAGCTGTGTCCAATCAGTTTTTTAATGCAGGTACTATTTGCGCCATAATTACTTAATCGTGTAGCAAACGTATGACGACAGTCATGCGGCAGGTGTTCCATATCCAGCATATCCATGATTTTATCGAAATACTGATTGCGATACATATGATAATTGAATTTCTTTCCTGTATCCGCATCACTGATCAGATATTCTTTATCCTGCAGATAATAATCCATCACATATTTCTGAATCTTTTCATGTACTGGAACCAGCCTGTTTTTTCCAGCTTCTGTTTTGCTTCCTCCGCGTATAGTCATATTCTGTACATCCACATCCTCTCTGCGAATGTTAAACAGCTCCCCTACACGAAAACCTGTATAGATCATGATTAGAATCGTATCCACGAGCGGAAGATTCTCATGGTCAAACAGCTGCTCAATCTCCCATTCTGTAAATGGCTTGTGTATTTCCGGATGATCCTCTTTTCTGTTGATAATCACGTATTTTGCGTAGTTTTTCTGAATAATATCGTTTTGAACTGCATATTCACAGACCAGCATCATCAAAGAACGCAGCTTGAGATCACTTGACAGTGACAGCGTACTTTCATCCATTATGCGCTGGAAATGCATTGCTCTAAGATCGCTCATGCGTACATGCCATATACTGGAGCATCTTGCATACGCTGCCTTATAACCGTTGATTGCCGTTTGGGATATATTGCGATATTTTGTGGATGACCATTCCATATAAACATTTTCAAATGTAATCGAACCCAGCTTTTCGATTTCCGCATACAAGACAGGATTCTTATTATAATTCCATAACGAAAACTCCGCCATTTCCTCTGTCTCATAATATCCGATGATTTTACGCTTCTGATGCCGCATTCCATCCTTTCGTTTATAGGAAACGGTCACGCATGCAACCCAGGGCTTTCTACGATTTCCCTGTAGCTTATATACGCTCCCCATTCCGTTTGCTTTTTTTATACCTACTGATTTCCCTTTCATCCTTACACCTTCCAACTGCCTATCCTCATATAAACCATACAATGCCAGGAATAGAATTGCAATAATGAAATCATCGGTTGCGAACACGTAGCTAACATATGGTTTCCCGCTTTTTATTTCATATTACTTTTATATAACGCTTATTCTTACCTGTATGTGATTCTTTATGAATTATTCAAATAATAATTTATCAAAAAATTAAAAAAATCTTATCTTAAATCATTGATTTGAAAGGAGAAACAACATGGATGTAAATATCATTCAAGCTTTACTGGTGTTCGTATGGGCATTTATCA
>NZ_JANGCA010000137.1:0-1686 GCF_024463855.1 Clostridium sp. DFI.1.208
TATGGAATAATGAAGAAAGTGAATATGTCAGGAGTCTAACTGATCATGCATACCAGCTCTCATATAATTCGCTTCCGTTATATTTATGGGCATATGCATACTCAGTCATTTTGATAGTTCCGTTTTTCGTGCTTTTCCGGTCTCCATGCAACTGGTCTTTGATGAATGTCGGCTTATGGATTGGCGCAAGCATTCCTCCGTCTGTCCTGAAGGAGACTGTCCGAGAACCCCACGCTGCATCACTTTCTTCTTTGATTTCTGGAGCGACTTCGATGAACCATGCATTATGTGCTGATATCTTCACGACTTGGAAGAAGCTAAGGTTCGTCTGTTCATATCCCCAGGAAGCAACGTATAGGTCTCCGACCTTCACACCGTCAAGATTTTCTTTTTCTGATCCTACATCCGTTGCTTTTGGCCCATCGTCTATTATTGTTCCAGAGGAACCTTCTTTCAGTTCGGCAATGACTTGTAGTGTCGTTTCTGATCTTTTCGCATACCATACTTTTTTGACCCGATGCCAGCGGAAGCCGGCATCCTTCAATGTGGTCAGGATCCTGGTATCCGGTTTCTGTGAGAATGTCAGTTCGACTCCATTCAATTCTTCGTTCATATTGATTTTGAAAGTTTCCATTTGAATTTCCTCCTATGCGGTCTTTCCGCTCTCTCGGTAAGCTCTGTTTACCTTACACTTTCTCCACACCGCAGGAGGTGGAGCAGTCAGGGAGCCGTAAGGCAGGGTGGAGATCTTCCGTCAAGAAGATACGACCCGGTCCTTGACTGAGGAGCCGGATGCGGTATTCTATAGCTACATGGCAACTTGCCATGTAGAAAGCCGGCTCATGTGCCGGCTGCTTTTTATAGAGGATCCGATCACCTGGCAACTTGCCAGGTGATTCGCTCTCTTTTGGAATCACAGTTCTACTGTGTCCATTTCAGATGTTTGATATGAACTCTCAGATTGGTTATCTTATCACTGATGATAGCGAAATCAAGGCTGGAGTATACCAATTCTGAATAGCCGTAACTGTCCGGTCGGCCTTTTAACTTTTTCGCCTCATCATCGCTCAGCCCTTCATATCCGATCATCGTTTTGTTTTTTATGTAATATGCATTTCTCTTCCTCATTTCTGCCTGCTCCTCCAGCAGACTTTCCAATTCGTCATTCAGCTTGTCGATCGTTATCGGCTCATCGCCCTTTGCTTGTCTCATCATTTCCTCATCGTTCCTATGATAGTTCATTCCGTCCTCCTTTGCGGGGTTACCACTTTCTTCTGTAAGCGCAGCTGTCATAGATCATCATGCAGTGCTATATCGTGATCGGATGCATGATATGGTAGGGATACAACGATTATGTTTCTAAAGCTGTTTGTGATCCCTATATCTCCACTTCCTGTAACAGATCGTTCAGTAGATCGACATAGCACTGTAATATGAATCTTCCGACTTCCATATCATGATCACGCTGTCTTTTTCTTTCCTCACAAACTGTCATTTTATATTCCTTGAAATCAAGGACATAAGTATCATCTTCATGTTCTAAGTAAGCAACTATAGAATCTTTTTTATCTAAATGATTATTGTTCATGGTATAGATGGTATAAACTAGGCAAAATGATGATTCACCATAAAGACGGGTGTTGACGATCCACATATCATAAGTACATACCATTTTTTTAAAATAAA
>NZ_JANGCA010000138.1:0-1682 GCF_024463855.1 Clostridium sp. DFI.1.208
CAGACTGTTGACAAAGTGACTGTCGACAGTCTTTTTAAAATCTGATAGAATATCTGTGGCAGAAACGTACTTCATAAACCCAAAAATAGTCGACGTTTCTGCCATTTATTATGCCAAAAATGATATAATTATAGAGGGTTTATGGAGGATATCACAATGGCTATGACTAACAGAAACAATGCAAAACTAGATTGCATGATTTACTATACATTAGATGAATTAGTACCACAGGATCATTTGGTTCGTAAGATGGAAGAGGCTCTTGATTTTCGGTTTATTTATCCGAAGGTTCAGCATCTTTACAGTCGTCACGGCAGACCGAGTATCGATCCTGTGGTTCTTTTTAAAATGCTTATCATAAATATCGTGTTTGGAATCAATTCTATGCGCAAGACATGTCAGGAGATCGAAGTCAACTTGGCATATCGCTGGTTTCTTGGATTAAGTATTGATGAGAAGATTCCAAACTTTTCTACATGGTCTCAGAACTATATTCGTAGATATAAAGATTCAACTATATTCCAGGAAATCTTTATGGAAATACTAGAACAGGCCGTTGATTATGGCTTTGTCGATTTCACAACGGTATTTGGAGACAGTACGCATCAGAAGGCAAATGCCAATAAAAGAAAAAGTGTCAAAAAAGAAGTAGAGATTCTCAAAAAGAAATACGAAGATGATCTGTTGGTTGAAATCAACGAGGATAGAGAATGTATAGGTAAAGAGTCCTTTGATTCAATGGTACATACAGAATATGTACATGATGAAGAAACGGGTGAAGAAGTAAAAAAAACTTCAACTAAAACAATTACAGAAAGCACTATAGATCCAGAAAGTGGCTGCTTCCATAAAGGTGAAAAGGAGAAATGTTTTGCGTACTCGCATCAAACTTTCTGCGATAAGAATTCGTTCGTACTGGCAGTTACAACAGTTCCTGGAAATGTACATGATAGTGTTAGTTTTTTTGATGCCTATGAAGAATTGATCAATGGAAAATATGGATACCTGATTAAGAATGTTTCGTTAGATGCCGGATACATGACACCCGCAATATGCAGAGCCATTGTACAAAATGATCAGATTCCTTATATGCCATATAAAAGACCAATGACCAAAAAAGGCTTCTTTAAAAAATACGAATATGTCTATGATGAAGAATACGACTGTTATCTATGTCCAAATGATAAGATCCTAATGTATACAACTACTACAAGAAATGGATACAGACAATATAAATCGGATCCAAAAGACTGCAAGGATTGTCCTCTTAGAAACAAATGTACAAAGAGTAAGAACATGACAAAAGTTATCGAACGTCACCTATGGGAAGAGTTTAGAGAATATGCCGATGAAATCCGTCATACTATGGAATGGAAAGAAATTTATCCACAGAGAAAAGAAACCATTGAACGAGTATTTGCGGACTGTAAAGAAAACAATGGACTACGTTTCACAAGGTTGAAAGGCTTGAAGAAAAACCAACAGAATGCTTGGTTGATTTTTGCGTGCCATAATCTGAAGAAAATGTCCCTTTGGAGAGGAAAATATAGAAGAAAGTCATCAAAAAATTCAATATATCCTTCAAAATATACAAAAAAAGACAATTTCATTTCGAAAATTGCCTATATACAATAAAAAGCCTATGTCCTTACGAAAAGGTATAGGCTTTTGTCAACAATCTG
>NZ_JANGCA010000139.1:0-1645 GCF_024463855.1 Clostridium sp. DFI.1.208
GGCGCTTTAAATTTGTGTGTGGTTGTGGCATACCTTTAAACTTGTGTGTTGCCATTTTTTGACTTATCTAACAAACTGTGTGGATACCCTTTCACTTTTTGTGTGGGTGTCCTTTTCTTATATAAAAAAACCTTTGTGGTATTATTCTTTTGCCGAGAAAATACACACAAAGGAGGTTTTAACCTATGTATGATTTTATCACAGATTTATTCAATTTAGACAAGAATATGATAAAAGTTGTTCATATCGTTTCTTTACCAGATGTTACTCAGCTACATATCTCTTTAGTCCCTAAACGTCTTCCTTGTCCTTACTGTCATGGTGTGACTCACCTTAATGGTTATTCAAAACCTAAAGTTATCAACCACCCGAAACTGACTGACAAAAAATGCGTCATCGTTTTCAAAAATAACCGTTATCAATGTAACGAGTGTCTCCGCACCTTCTCTGGACCCAATCCTTTCACCTTTACGAATTTTAAAAACTCTTATCTCGCATTCGATAATATCATGAAATCTTTATCTAATCTCAACTACACTTACAAAATGGTCGCTGATTTAAATCATATCTCTATCACTCAAGTTCAGCGTTATTTTGATAGTTTTGTAAATATCCCTAGAATCCGTTTGCCTGAATCCATCGGCATTGATGAGATTCACTCAAAGATGGCAAAGCGTACAGATTCTGCCTACTTATGTGTGATGGTAGATAATGTGAATCGCTCCTTATTTGAAATCCTTCCTTCACGCTCTAAACGGGAGCTACAGCGTTATTTTGATAAGATATCCTTAGAGGAAAGAAATTTAGTTCATTTCGTCACGATCGATATGTGGGAGCCTTACAGAGACATTGCACACATGTATCTTAAGAACGCTATCATAGCTGTCGATCCTTTTCATGTAGTTGAACATTTGAGTGATGCATTTACTCGTATCCGTCTCAATATCATGTATCAGGTAGAATATAATAGTGATAGTTATTATCTTTTAAAAAGTTGGAAGGACTTAGTCGAAAAGGATGTGTTCTTAGATAATGAGCCTATCTACAACAAGCGATTCAAGAGGAAACTGAATAAGCGTGAATTACAGAATATGTTACTTGATATCAGTGAGAATCTAACGCTTGGATATCGTCTGAAACAAATGTATCTAAACTTCAATAAAAAAGCAGTTGAAACAGATTGTGAAGAATGGCTTCAAACAATACTTGTAGCATTTAAAGAAGCACAGTTATCAGAATATAACGAGTTTATCTCACTTCTTGAACATTGGAAATATGAAATATTAAATTCATTCAAAAGACCTTTTGATGACAGAAAACTAAGTAATGCGTTATCAGAAAACATCAACGGACAAATAAGAACTTATCTAGCAATTTCCAATGGTGTCACCAACTTCATTAGGTTTCGGAAACGTTGTCTGTTGTCCCTCAATAAAAAGACATTCTACTCTATCAATGATAAACTTAAATCTGATAAATATACAAAAGATACAAACACTAAATAACGATATCTGATTACTTTTCTCGGCATATAAAAACAGATGACTCTAAGGATTTCTAGTCCCTTTATCATCTGTTTTCTTTTTTACCCACTCATTAGTTTAAAGCGCTATTTTACAAAACCACTCTCTAGTTTACATTACCC